>JAFAWJ010000050.1 GCA_019242065.1 Chloroflexota bacterium | reverse complement strand
GCGTTGTGACGATCCCTGTGCCTTGCCAGTGCGTGCCGTTCCAGTCGAACGGTTCGTCAGACGCCCAGCACTTCGGGACGAGGTCCAGTGACTCCATCATCCGCACGTGGCGGGTTCTCGAAGCTGAGACCGCGTTGCTCGGAGAAGAAGGCGTTGGGGAAGCCCGAGCAGCCGAAGATGTAGCGTCCATTGGTCACGTGGTCGGTCAGCTGACCCCGGACGCCTCGCTCTCGAGAAGCGCCGCCAAGGTCTCGCTCGGGGCTGATACCCTGGCGCGGCACCGCGACAACATCACCACCACCTTCTTCGAACGGAGGACGCCAGGAGCCGTGGAGCCGAGCGCACTCTGCCGGGTTATCGTCACGCTCAAACTTGTGTTTGCCGCGGGCTTGGCCCCTCTTCCACTGCGCGTCTGGTCCGCCCGCGCCCCCGTCGATCGGATGGCCCTGGCCGCGAGCCAGCTGGTCCTGGTCGCGCTCCCGCCGCTTGCCAGCGGGATCCGACTATTAGACCGCGTTCCGCGAGCAGCTCGCTCCACGCGCGCGCCGACAAGCTGGAGCAAGTATCTCATACGTCAATACACCCAGCTCCCCATCGCCGCTCTGGTCGCACTGGCGGTAGCAGGCACGCTCCCTCAATCGTCGTTTGCGGCCGGCACCGTGAGCGACTGCCCCACGACGGAAGCAGCCTTGAGCGCGGATATCGCCACCGCCGGGAACGGCGGCACAGTCTCCTTTACCTGCACGTCTGCAACGAGCATCCCGTTCGACAGCGCGCACGGCGGTAGCGGGGCGATCACCCTTAACCAGAGCGTGACCCTGGATGCCAGCAATGCGACCGGGGCCGTCACCATTGATGGAGGTGGCGCGACGCGCCTGTTTAGCGTGAACGCCGGAATCAGCTTCACCCTGAAGAAGCTCATCCTGGCTCATGGCAGTGACCCGTTTGGCGGGGCCATCAATACGTCAGGTACAACGATCATCACCGCAAGCACCTTCGCAAACAACTCCTCGCAGTACGGCGGCGCCATCTACAACAATGGCGTGACCACCATCAGCGACAGCACGTTCACCAATAACTCCACCACCGCCGGGGGCCACGGTGGCGCCATCCTCCTGAACACTGGGACCGTCAACATCAGCACCAGCACCCTGTTCGGTAACTCCGCAACCGACACTGGCGGTGCGATTGCCAACTTCAACGACGGCGTTGTGAACATCAACACCAGTACCCTGTCCAGCAACTCCACCACGGGCGCCGGTGGTGCCATCGATAACCAGGGCACTGTGCATATCACGGCCAGCACCCTTGCGGGCAACTCGGGCGGGGCGATTTCCACCACAAGCACCGCCACGGTCACGATCGCTGGCAGCATCCTCGCCAACGGCTCGACTGGGGGGAACTGCGCAGGTCCGACGAGTGACCTGGGCTACAACCTGAGTGATACCAACTGCAACTTTTCGGCGGCGAACCATAGCCTGACCAACACCGATCCCCGCCTGGGTCCGCTTCAGAATAACGGCGGTCCGACTCTTACCCGGGCTCTGCTCTCGAACAGCCCAGCCGTGGACGTGATCCCTGCCTCGACGGCTGCTTGTCCCGACCTGGCCACCGATCAGCGCGGCTTGCCGAAACCGGATCGGAGCGGAGAGACGACCTGTGATATCGGCGCTTACGAGTCCAGCTACGTGGAAACCAGCACGGCCGTCACTTCTTCTGCCAACGCCTCGTTCTTCGGTCTGAACGTAACCTTCACTGCCACTATCAACCCCGCATTCAGCAGTGCGTCGACACCCACCGGAACCGTCGACTTCTTCGACGGATTGACCGAACTCGGCACCAACACCGTAAGCACCAGCGGCGGGGTGACAACTGCCACCCTGTCTACGAGTAGCCTGGCGGTCGGGGCCCATTCGATCAGCGCAGCCTACACGGGTGATAGCAATTTCACGAGCAGCAGCGGTTCGTTGACCGGCAATCCAGAGGTCGTCAACAAGGCGGGCACCTCCACGATGATTACCTCTGCCAGCCCTAATCCCTCGGTGGTTGGGCAGCCTGTATCGGTCAACTTCGGCGTCACCGTGATCTCGGGCGCAGGGACTCCAACCGGCAACGTGACGGTTACTGATGGAGTGGATAGCTGTACGGGGAGCGTTGCGAGTGGGAGTTGCAGCATGACCTTGACAACGTCCGGGACGCGTACCCTGACGGCCACCTATCTCGGTGACAGCAATTTCAATGGAAGCACGTCGCCGGCATTCTCCGAGAACGTGAACCCGGCGAACACGGCGACGCCAACCAACACGGCCACCCCTACCCCGACCAGCACCGCGACGCCAACCAGCACGGCCACGGTTATCCCGACCAACACCGCGACGCCAACCAGCACGGCCACGTTTATCCCGACCAGCACCGCGACCGCACTCAACACGGCCACGCCTACCCCCACTCTGACGAGCACACCAACCGTGACGGTCACGGCTGTCCTGACGAGCACCGCGACGCCCACCCCGACGCGCACTCCGACCGTGGGTTCAAGCTCGCCTGCAGCGACGACACCGGTCGCCGCCTCGATACCGACGCCGACCGCGCAGCCCGTGAGCCCGAACGTTAGTGTCGGCATTCCAGGCGCCGGCCACCCCCGCCCGACCCCCACGCCCACGCCGCCTCCCGACTGTGGTCAGACAGATGTGGCGGAGGCCTCGGCTCCGCCTGGCTACGCCAGCGACCCAGGTGGGGCGCAGGGCCAGAACCACGCGCTTTTCGGCACGAGGCTAACGACGCTTGCAGACCGCGATGCGTTCCGGTCGAGCCTGCCGGCTGGAACAAACATGGCCGGCGTGAATGATGCGATCGCGCAGGGCTGCTCAGCGGCATGGATCGATGACCACTTGGAGAGCCCGACACCGACGTTCGGCCCATAGGCAGGCGCACGAGTTCGCAGGTAGCCTTCAGGACGGAAAGTCCACAGCTCTTGACAAGAGCTCCGCGCCCGCATTGCTCCAACGCTAACCCGTGTTCCGAGCCCGGTTGGCCTCTGAGTACCAATTGGACAGAAACCTACGCCAAGGATTCCTGTCAAGTAGCGGCTGTTGGGCAGCGGGGCCGAGCGGGGAAGTCACGGACGAAGTAGGCTTCGGCGCCGATGCCAGGCGAATTTCTTACCGACGCCCAGGAGCAGGCGTACGGCCACTTTATGGGGCCGCCATCAACTCAGCAGCTGTCCCGCTACTTCCATCTCGACGACGCCGACCGTGATCTCGTCAACGTGCTGCGCTCAAAGACGGCCGGCTCGATGCTTCGACGAAGCGCGCACCCAGACCCGTCCTGACACACAGGTCCGCGTCCGCTCTCGCACGCCGAGCCAACCAGCGAATGATCGAGTTCCTGGCGCAGCCAACACATGCGGAGTTTGGTATGCGTGCGACCGGTCGATTGCTCGATCAATTGGAGGCATTGCTGCGGATATTCCCTGGCAACTGCCCGAATCGGCTCGTACGTAATATGAGCGGCTCTGTATTGCTTCAGTTCACTGGCAGGTGCGGGGATGGCGACCGCCATGGCCACGACTGGTAACTTTGTTTGTTGGCCAATTCGGGACCACGATGGCACCTGCGGATAGATTGCCACGGGCAGCCAGACGCGTCTTGCCATTCCACGCACGCGGAGTCCACTTTCTGCAGCTTCTGTCTGCCATTGGATGAGGTCACGCACGCTCCGCCGATTGATCAACCGGCAGAAGCGCTGCAGTAACTCGTAACCGGCAGCGAGCCGCTCGTCGTCGTCAGAATGTCCTGCAGCGCATCGCACTCGTGTGGCTGCAATTGTTGAGGCTGACGCAGGCACAACCAGCGCAAGTTGACGCGCTTCATGCGTGGCGTGGTCTGCCGCGTCGGCGTCGACTCGTCCGATCCGGCGGTGGACGTGGATCTCGCCACTGCGAGAGCGCCTGCACCACGAGCGAATAACTGCCGCGATAGCCTTGTGCGTCGAGCTCACGCTTGAGCTGGGCGACGTTGGTGCACCCGGCCTGCCAGCGACCCTGCAGGTAGGCGCGGAACGGCTGCAACATCGGCGAGGTCGAGCTGCCTGGTCGCGGGTGCTCCTGCGGTCGATTGCGCATACTTCGGGTGTAGCCAGATAACGGCGGACAGTTCGCCGGTGCATGCGCATCTCGCGGGCGATCCGCTGAATCGAGTATCCGGCCGCACGTCGTGCACGGACCTCGTCCCATCGTGCCCGCCGGGGGGTACGGCGAATTGCCAGTTCCTGTTGCGTTTGGCTCGATGGCGGCACCGGCGCCGTCGGGGTTGGACCAACTTGATCAGGCTGTGGCTCAGCGACGACGACGTACTCCATATGCCGACGGCGACTGCGGAGGACTTCGTCCATAGCGGCGCTCGCGTTGGCGCTCAAGTGGAAGCGGTCGGCAACCTGGATGGCGTCAGGCGCGCCCTGCCTACCGCCCTCAGCGTAGGCACCGGTCCGGTCGCGCACGATGACTCAATTCCAGGGTGATGGCGCAGCCAGTTGGCGAATACGTCAGCCGTGCGATCGTCGAGTAGATCGATCGGTCGGTGAGTCTCAAGGTCGATGAGCAGGGTGCCATCGCGGCGCTGCTTGCGCCGGAGCGCGACATCGTCAACACCCAGCACGCGTGGGACCGCGCTGCGAATCGGCATCGGCGAGCGAATGCAGAATCCGCAGGAGCGTGTCCGGGCTGATCGGCACACCCACTTTTGCGCGCGAGCCGAGCGCCACCGTCGTCGCCCGCCTGCAACGCAAACGTCGTCAGCAGTTCAGTCGTACCGTCCGTGCGACGGGCGTAACGCGCCAACGCGCCAACGCGCCATCGAAGCGTTCGGCAAAGATCTTCCGTGAGCACGTCGGCGCGTCGCAGAACCATCGCCGACTGTGCACACGCATGCGTACGATCCTTCCTCGCCAGGGCAAATCAAGCGGATGCCGTTCGTAGCGACTGTGCTGTCGCCGACTCAGTTCACCACACTGCGAACACGGGACAGCGGCACGCGTGGGTTCGACCACGAGCACCAGACTGCCGTCGCGCTCGACGACGATCAGGACGACCTTCCACCGCTCCGACTCTGCCCCAACCGACGCGGCCATCGTGACTCTCCTCGAAGACCACGCTAGCGCGGTCTGCCTCAGACCGGAAGAGGCTTGACATAGTCATCATCAAAACTGCGGGAGAGTCCGCTTCTTTAAGACGACGTCAACAATCCTTCCACGCACCGTGCGAGCCGTGTCGCCAGGCTTTGCACGACGTCGTGATTGACAGCCGGCAAGTGCTGGTGGGCCTGGCGAAGTACCATCAGCAGGTCGCGTATGAGCGGCGCCCGCTCAGGGCGATGTGACTGCGGGTCGTGCGTGTAACCACCCGAGACCGGGCCACCTGCGGCACTCCTCCACTCGGCGGCGTGGGTCGCCTTCAAGGCCAGGTCGAGGATGGCGACCTCCTCAGCAGTGAGCCTCCGGCTGCGTTCAGCG
>JAFAWJ010000391.1 GCA_019242065.1 Chloroflexota bacterium | reverse complement strand
GTGGTCTCCCAGAGATCCGCTTGACAGACAACACAGTTGCTCTGTGCATCGCTGGGGATTAGTGGATTACGGCATCACCTCCAGTTCGAGGAGATCGCCGAGGAGTACGGGTTGTTCACAATCGGGGCAGAGTCCACCGGCCCCAGGGCCCGGCAAGCGAGGTCGTCCTGTCGGTCGCGCCCTTGCCTCTGCCCGGACCCCACGAGTCGATGGATACCCTGGTCGAGAACGACGCCGTCAGGCTTTTCGTAGAGCGTGCGCGCGCTCGCGTCTCGAGCTTCGAGGTGACCCCGTATCAAGCGAAATCGTTGCGCGCATCTGCCGTTCGCTTGACGGCATCCCGTTGGCGATCGAGCTTGCAGCGGCACGCATCGCAACGATGACTGTTGCAGACATCGCGAGTCGGTTGGACGAGCCGATGGAGCTGCTCACGAGTGGCGGTCGCACAGCTGTGCTGCGCCATCAGTCGCTTCGTGCCTGCCTCGATTGGAGCTATGCATTGCTCGGAGATTCCGAGCGGCGACTGTTGCGGAGGCTTTCGATCTTTGCTGGCGGCTTTACCTCTGAAGCAGCTGTCAGCGTCTGCGCCACGGAGGACGTGCCGGCTGCCAGGATTCCGGCACTTCTCGAGCGTCTGGTGGCGCAGTCGCTGGTACAAGCCTGGCAGCAGGATGGGAAGATTCGCTTTGGTCTGTTCTCCGCGGTACGCAGCCACGCGTTCTCGCTTCTGGCGGAGGCAGGTGAAGAGTCTTCCGTGCGAGATCCCCATCTGCAATGGTGCCTCAGCCTTACCGATCGCGGAGTTTCTGAGCCGCTCGGCAGTGACCAGATGTCGCGATTGCGGTGCGAGGAAGGGAATCTCCGGGCGGCTCTCCAATGGACGCTGAAGACATCGCGCTCCGATGAGGGGATGCGGCTCGCGATCTTGCTTGGACGCGTCTGGGTGCTCACTGGATGTTCGCCGGACGGAACGCTCACCGGGGCGGCGGCGTCGGACATGCAGGGCCACACCTCACCCTGAGGTATGCCCTGCATGTCCGACCTCAGCGAGCAACACGCCATCTGCGACCTCCAATCAACCCGAACCAGAAAGTCTCTCTCGAGCCGCGAACGCGGAGAGCAGACAGACCGCCTGCCAACGACCACCTGAGAACGAAGTTGCGCGTGAAGATAGCCTTGCCCAATCTCCGACTATCTCAATTCCTACAGGCGGCGCTCGTCGCTACGGATGGCTTTGGCGACACGACGGACGCAGTCCGTCAGGAAGCGGTTCTTCCCTGAACTCCACGCCTAGAGTTGGTTGCTCCGACACTGCTCGCCTGTCAGTTGATCGCTGACGCCGGCCAACCAGATGGGTACGCCTACCGAGCAAAACCCACTTTGACCGAGCATTCCATCCGGGCGTCAACCACACCTGTCGTAGTTTCACACGCACGACTACTTCGAACTTGGCGCGGACCGCGACCAACGCACCATCTGCTGCAGGGCCGGCGGTCAGCGCCGCGACAGGGTTCGTCATGTCATGCCAGGTTCAGCCAGGCAACACGACCGTCAACTCGGCTATGCCGAGTCCTCCACATGCGTCCGGATGTCTGGTCCCTACCTTGTCTGGCCGATACGGGGGCCATGATAACGAACCCCTCCAGCCGCAACCTTGATCATCCTGCACACACTGCTTGGTACGTGGAACCGCTACCCTTTCTGCCTCCATTATTGCGACGCGTGCGTTGCTCTGTACGACTGGTGGCTGGGTTGCGATGGCTGCGGACGCCCGTCAGTCGCGACCATGTCGGATAAGGCTGCGAAGCCATGATCGTCGAGCGCACCGGCGACCTCTTTACCAGTGACTGCCCTGCGATCGGTCATGGCGTCAACACGCTGGGCAGCATGGGCGCCGGGATTGCCGTCGAGTTCCGTCGGCGTTGGCCGCGATGTGCGGCGCGTCCCGCGCCGAGTGTCGGTCGGGACGCCTGCAGCCTGGAGGCATCTTTGTGTGGCCGGCGGTCGACCTCGCCACGCAGCGTGGTGTTGGGCGCGGCGGGCAGTAGACTGCGTGATCCAACGGCTCTTTGCCCAGATTGAGCGCCTGATGGCCGTCAACAACAGTGCCACGATCACCGCCGAGCTGGTCGATGCCGCACGAGAGCCTGGTCGTCAGCGCCCTCTAACCTATGCTGGCGTCAATTAGCGCGGCAAGGTCTGGGCTCTTGCCCACTCTCGATGAGGATCAGGCAGCCAACAGGACTCCGCGTCGGAGTAATTCGAAGGAAGCACGGCCATACATACTCCGCTTCAGGAGTTTGAGTTTGGTGACTTGGCCCTCTGTTTGGCCATTGCTGTGCGGCAACGAAACGGCTGCCACAATCACCGCTTTATCGCGTTGGAGTCCGGTTGCAAAACTGCGGAACTCCGATCGGTCAGTTGCAATAGCATCTTCGAGCCAGGCGTCGAGTGCATCGGGTCGGCGGTCACGGACCACCTGCAAAAACCACTGTGTCAA
>JAFAWJ010000284.1 GCA_019242065.1 Chloroflexota bacterium | reverse complement strand
GCCGACCAGGAGCACACCACGCCCGCCGAGGTCGCCGCCCGCTACCACGCCGAGTTCCTCACCTACTGGCGCGACCTCGGCGTCAGCTACGACCTGTACACCACCACCACCACCGAAAACCACAAGGGCGTCGTCCAGGACGAGTTCATGATGCTCCTGGACAAGCAGCTCCTGTACAAGGCCAGCTCGACCGGCTTCTTCGATCCCGTCGCCAGACGCTTCCTCCCCGATACGTACATCGAAGGCGAGTGCCCGCACTGCCACTATCCGCGCGCTCGCGGCAACCAGTGCGAAAATTGTGGCCGGCTGCTCGAGCCCGAAGACCTGATCAATCCTCGCTCACGCCTGAATCCCGAGGCCCAGCTGGAACGCCGCGAGACCGAGCACTACTACTTCGACCTGCCCCGCCTCGAAAAAGCGTTGCTGGACTGGGCGCTGCCGATGACCCACTGGCGACCCAACGTGTACCGCTTCACTATCAATTTTCTCGAGGGCTGCCTGCAGGCTCGCGCCATCACTCGCGACCTGAGCTGGGGCGTGCCCTTGCCGCAGCAGGTCGGCCCCGGCTGGGATGACAAGCGCATCTACGTGTGGTTCGAAGCGTGCAGCGGCTACCTGTCGGCAGCCATCGAGTGGGCTCGGGACATCAAGGGTGACCCGCAGTCCTGGGAGCGCTGGTGGAAAGATCCCGCCTGCCGCCAGTACTACTTCATCGGCAAGGACAACATCCCCTTCCACACGGTGATCTGGCCCGCCATCCTGGTCGGCCGCGGCGACGTCATCCTGCCCTACGACGTGCCGGCCAACGAGTACATGAACGTCGGCGGCCAGAAGGCCTCCAAGAGCGCCGGAGTCGGCTCGACGGTGCCCCAGCTGCTCGAAGCGTTCGATCCTGACGCGATCCGCTACTACCTGATCGCCAACGCGCCCGAATCGGCCGATACCGACTACACCGAAGAAGACTTCGTGCGCCGCAACAACGACGAGCTGGTGGCGACCTGGGGCAACCTGGTGCACCGCACGCTGTCGTTCATGCAGCGGTCCTTCGAGGGCCTCGTTCCCGAACACGTGACCGATCCCGAGGTGGCCGACCGTATCGCCGCTGCGCAAGCCAGCGTCGAAGCCCAGCTGGACGGCGTGCACCTGCGCGCCGCGCTG
This sequence comes from Chloroflexota bacterium, assembly GCA_019242065.1. Next base: position 2,071 of record JAFAWJ010000284.1, on the reverse strand, counting down.
CGCGAAGCGCTGAACCTGGCCCGCTTCGGCAACGAGTGGTTCGATCGTCGAGCGCCGTGGCGCCAGGTGCGCGAAGATCGCGCCGCCGCCGACGCCACCATGGGCTCGCTGCTGGACCTGATCAACGCCGCGAAGATGCTGCTCGCCCCGTTCCTGCCGCACACGTCGGCGACGTTGCACACGCTGCTGGGCTTCAGCGACGCGCTCGAAGCCGGCGGCTGGCGCGTTGAGCCGGTCCCCGGCGGCCAGCGCCTGCCCGCTCCGCGGCCGCTGTTCCGCAAGCTCGAGCTGTCAGCCGAAGCCGCCGCGTGACCCAAGCCACGGCAGTAACCGCGGCTTGCACGTTTTGATACCCGGCTCCGCCGCCCCGCCCCACGACGTGGCGACCCCTCTTCCGGTCGCGCCTCCTCCAGGTCACGCGCTTCGACTGGACCTGGTGCTGCTCGCTGCCACCCTGGTGGTGTACGCAGTGCTGGCTTTCGGGTACCTGTCGTTGACACCTGTGTGGCAGAACCCCGACGAACCAGCCCACTACAACTACGTCGCGTTCGTCGCCGCCACCGGCGGGCTGCCCGAGCTCAAACCCGGCGACTGGGACTCCGCCCTCCTCGACCGACTGAAGAACGGCACGCTCCAGCCGGGCGACTCGATCACGACGATCCGCTACGAGAGCTGGCAGCCGCCCCTGTTCTACCTGCTGGCGGCACCCCTCGTTCGGCTCACCCCCACCGAGGACCCCGCCAGCATCCTCCCGAGACTGCGCGGACTGGACGTGGTGCTTGGCGCCATAACCCTGATTCTGGCCTACGCCGTCGCGCGGCAACTCTTGGCACCCACCCTGGCCGTGGCCGTGCCCATGGCCATAGCCGGCGTGCCGATGTTCGTGGCCGTCTCGTCCGCCCTGAGCGCCGATCCGCTGGCCAACCTGTTCGCCGTGGCGATCCTGCTGGTGCTGGCGAAGCGTCCGCCCGCGCCCACTACCCGCTGGTCGATTTTTCTGGGCGTGCTACTCGGCCTTGGCTTGCTGACGAAGCTCGAGCTGGCCATCTTTGTCCCGATCGCGCTTGGGGTCGTCGTTTTCGAGCCAGCGTGCGCTCGCGCATCGATGTACCCGCCGACCATGGCCCCCGTTTCGCATTCACCCCAACGTGGCCCCAGGTCAGACGCGCAACAACTCGCACCCGCGGACCGCGTGCAGCCGCTGGCGGACACTGCGTCCCACCGCCGACTCGCCTCTGGGTGGCTCTCGGATCTCGACGACCGGCTGCGCCAGTGCGTGGTGGTCCTGCTCACGACTGGCCTGGTCGTCTCCCCATGGCTGGTCCACCAGGTCACTACCTACGGCTGGACCGATCCCCTGGCCCTGGCCCGCCACTCGGCAGTCGTCGCCGACCAGCAGCGCTTTCCAGGCTTCAGCCTGGACTGGCTGAGCCAGTTTCTGACCATCAGCTTCCACAGCTTCTGGGCTCAGTTCGGCTGGATGGCGGTGGTTGCACCCGTGCGCCTGTACGTGGGGTGGGGCCTGGTCACGCTGGCCGCCGCCGCCGGCCTGGTCCTCGGCCGCCGCCGTCTGCGCGACCCGCAGTGGCTGCTGATGCTGGCGACCGTGGCCATCGCGTTCGTGGCCTACGTCGGCTACAACCTGAGCTTCGAGCAGTTCCAGGCCCGCTACGTGTTCACGGCGATAACCCCCCTGGCGGCGCTGCTGGTGCTGGGCTGGTCCAGCATCCTCCCCAGGCGCAGCCAACCCTGGGGCGTCCTTCTGCTGACCGCCGCCCTGGTGGCGGTCAACGCCTACACCCTGGTCCGCGTCCTGGTGCCTGGCTTCGCGGCGTCGGGCTGAGTCCTGGATGAGTATGTCATGCCAACTCAACTCCTTCTCCCTCCGAGATTGACAGTCGGCGGCCTCACCAAGGTGCCAGTCGCGGCAGCGCGCCGCGGGGGGTCGCCGCGGGAGTGAGCGTAGCGAACGGCGGCGGGGGCGGCAGCCCCCTGGCCATCGCGTTAGCACCCAGCGGTGCATGCGCGGTCTCCCTCAAATAGACTCCGCTCGTGAGCGGTCTCCCTCCAA
>JAFAWJ010000227.1 GCA_019242065.1 Chloroflexota bacterium | reverse complement strand
CGACGCCTCGTGCTCGATGCGCGTGAGCTGACTCCGTAACGTCTCGAGCTGCTGACGCACATCGTGAGCCCGCGCACGAGCGTCCTCCGCGGCCTGCGCCGCATCATCGAGCGCCGTGCTCGCCCGCTCAACATCGCGGCGCGCCAGCGCAACCCGTCGCTCCGCCTCGGCCCGCCGCGCCTCCTGCTCAGCTAATTTGCGCCGCTCCTCGTCTTGAGCAGCCGCGCGGCGTACGGCATCGTCGTCTGTCGCAGTGCCCGCCCCGCCGTCAGTGGCGCGCCGCCGCTCGCGGGCGGCTTCCAGGTCAATCGGCGCGGCCCGTGGCGGGATGGACGCGTCACGCGCCGTGCCCACCGCGCCAAAGCCTGCATAACTGGCGGGCTTCACCAGGCGCCCCGAGCGCAGCTCGTCAGCCACCTCGGGCAACGCCAGCGCCGCGCTGAGCGTCGTCTGCGCCTCGCGGGCCACGCTGTCACTCACCTGCACGCCGGCTTGCGTGCCGAGCTCGACGGCGCGCCGCAGCAGCGCCGTCTCGAGCTGACGCCGCTGGGCCATGAGCTCGCGCATCGCCGCGCCGGCCGCGGCGGCCTGGGCCTGGGTCAGCTCCTGGGCAAGGTCGAACAGTTGCTCCATAACTGCCTGCTGGTCGCGCCATAGCAAGTTGATCAACCAGGCGCTCTGCGAGGGCTTGCGCAGCTTGCCGAGCTCGCGGGCAAGCGCGGGCTGGCCGGCCTGCCGTGCCGAGCGCACGGCGGCATCGCGCGCCGAGGCGAAGTCATCAGGCCGCAGCGCATACAGCTCGTCGGCGACGCGGTCGAGCTCGGCCTGATCGATGTCCGAAGACTCGGCCGTACGCCGTCGCTCGCTCACGGAGACATCTTCCCACGAACACGAGCCGCAGAGCGGCGACACGAACAGGCCGCGGCGCCCCCACATCTCAGAACGTACCCCATACGAGAGTTGATCTCAGGGGTTGACAGCCACACCAACCGGCATTACTCTTCTATCAAGCTAATTAGCTAACTAGCCAACTACAGACATTGAAGGGAGTACTTCGCCCGTGAGTCGCCTCCTCTGGACCCTCCAGTCCCTCCTTGCCGCCGTCTTCCTCTTCAGCGGCCTCGTCAAGCTCCTGGTCCCCGTCGACCAGCTCCAGCAGCAACTGCCCCTGCCCGCGGCGCTGATCTACCTGGTCGGCTGCCTCGAAACCCTGGCCGCCGTCGGCCTGATCCTGCCCGCGCTGCTGCGCATCTACCCCAGCCTCACCCCGCTGGCCGCCGTCGGCCTGAGCATCCTGATGGTCTTCGCGACCGTGCTCACCCCGATCCTGGGCGATCCCATTGCCAGCGCCCTGCTGCCACTGAGCCTCGCGATCATCGCCGCGTTCGTCGCCTACGGCCGCGCCCGCCGCTGTCCGATCGCGCCACGCACCGGCCCGGCCAGCGCCATCAATTTAGCTACTCGGTAAAATACTTCACTGAAACGTTCGATGACGACCGAAGACGACTTGAGCGAGACCTTCGCCGCCCTGGCCGATCCCACCCGGCGCGCCATCCTGGCCCGCCTGGCCCAGGGCGAAGCCACGGTCAACGAGCTGGCGGCCCCGTTCAACTTGAGCCTGCCCGGCGTCTCCAAGCACCTGAAGGTGCTCCAGCACGCCGGGCTCATCAGCCAGGGCCGCCGCGCCCAGTGGCGACCCTGCCGCCTCGAACCGGAGCGCCTCAAGGACGCCGCCGACTGGATCCAGACCTACCGCCACATCTGGGAAGACCGCTTCGATCGTCTCGACGAATACCTGCGTGACCTTCAGCAGCCCAATCCATCCACGGAGACACCCTCTGATGCCGACCAGCACGACCCCTGAGACCACCTTCACTCAGACTTCCGAGCTCGAATTCGTGATGACGCGCGTGTTCGACGCGCCCCGCGACCTGGTTTTCGCCGCCTGTTCCGAGCCGCGGCACATGGCTCAGTGGTGGGGTCCGCGCGGCTACACGCTGCCCGTGTGCGAGATGGACGTGCGGCCCGACGGCACGTACCGCTTCGTCCAGCGCGGGACAGACGGCAACCTGCACCCCTTCCACGGCACCTTTCACGAGGTCGTGCCCCCCGAGCGCCTGGTCATGACCCAGGTCTACGACCCGTACCCGATGAGCGAGCTGCTGGTCAGCCTCGTCTTCGAGGACCTCGGCAACGGCCGCACGCGCATGGTCGACACGATGCGCTTCGACTCGGTCCAGAGTCGCGACGGGATGATCGCCTCCGGCATGGAGCGCGGTGCGCGCGAGTCGTACACGCGCCTGGCCGAGCACCTGGAAACCATGGAGCGCGGCATCTTCTTCGAGCGCGTCTTCGAGGCGCCGCGCGAGCTGGTCTTCGACGTCTGGACCCGGCCCGAGCACGTCGCGGCGTGGTGGGGTCCACAGGGCTTCACCAACACCGTGGAGTCGATGGACGTCCGGCCCGGCGGCGAATGGCGCTTCGTGATGCATGGACCGGATGGGGTGGACTACCTGAACCGCATCGTGTTTCGAGAGGTCGCGCGGCCCGAGCGCCTGGTGTATGAGCATCGCGGTGCGAACGAGGACGAAGCGCCGTTCCTGGGGACGGTGAGCTTCGCCGTCGAGGGGCCGACGCAGACGCGGCTGACCATGCGCACGCTGTTCGCGAGTGCCGCGATCCGTGAGATGGTGCGGCGCGAGTACCACGCCGAAGAGGGCGGCGCCCAGACCCTGGATCGTCTCGGGGCGTACCTTTCAGAACTCAGAAGTCAGAGTTCTGACTTCTGATTCCTCGCAGGTGTCGATTTTCGCCTCCACCGTTCGATGTCTCGGTGAAGGAGAATCACCCCGTATGCGTTTCATGCTTCTGGTCAAAGCCACCCCGGACAGCGAAGCCGGCAAGATGCCGTCCGAGCAAATGCTCGCCGAGATGACCCGCTACAACGAGGAGCTCGTCAAGGCCGGCGTCCTGCTCGCGGGCGAGGGCCTCCACCCCAGCTCGCGCGGCGCGCGGGTCCACTTCGCGGGCACCCGCCGCACTGTGGTCGACGGCCCGTTCGCCGAGACCAAGGAACTGATCGCCGGCTTCTGGCTGATCCAGGTCAAGTCCCGCGACGAGGCCATCGAATGGGTCAAGCGTTGTCCCAACCCGATGGACACCGAGAGCGACATCGAGATCCGCCAGGTCTTCGACCCCGAGGACTTCGGCGAAGCCTTTACCCCCGAGCTGCGCGAGCGTGAGGCCCGGCTCTCCGAACAGCTCGGCAGCCAGAGCCTGGGCTGAGCCAGGCGTATGCCTCAGGCAGCAGATGCTCGCGGGGCGATCGATGCCGTCTGGCGGATCGAATCGCCCCGACTCATCGCGGCCCTGACGCGCATCGTCGGCGACGTCGGTCTGGCCGAAGAGCTCGCCCAGGACGCCCTGGTCGTGGCGCTGGAGACCTGGCCTTCGGCGGGCGTCCCGGAAAAACCGGGCGCCTGGCTGATGTCGACGGCAAAGCACCGCGCCATCGACGCCGTGCGGCGCAGACAGCGCCTGCAGGAAAAACAGGCGCTGCTTGGTCAGCAGTTGCAAATCGAGCAGGCTCTGGGCGTCCCCGAGCTCGAGGCGATTGTCGACGAGACGCCCATTCCCGACGACTTGCTGCGACTGGTCTTCATCGCCTGTCATCCGCTGCTGTCGATGGACGCGCGCGTGGCGCTGACACTGCGTTTGCTGGGTGGGCTAACCACTGATGAGATCGCCCACGCGTTTCTGGTCCCTGAGCCGACCATCGCCCAGCGCATCGTGCGCGCCAAGCGCACGCTGACCGAGGCGCACGTGCCGTTCGAGGTGCCCCAGGCGGCCCAGCTGAGCGAGCGGCTGGCAGCCGTGCTCGAGGTCATTTACCTGGTCTTCAACGAGGGCTACTCGGCTAGCGCAGGCGACGACTGGACGCGACCAGCGCTGTGCGAGGACGCCATGCGCCTCGGCCGTGTCCTGGCCGAGCTCATGCCCGGCGAGTCCGAGGTCCACGGGCTGGTCGCGCTGATGGAGCTCCAGGCCTCGCGGCTGCGGGCGCGCGTCGGGCCCACGGGCAAGCCCGTGCTGTTGCTGGATCAGAATCGAGCATTGTGGAACCAGCTCCTGATCCACCGTGGCCTGGCGGGACTGGCGCGTGCCGAGCAGGCGGGTGCCAGCCTCGGACCGTACGCGTTGCAGGCGGCCATCGCCGCGTGCCACGCGCGTGCACGCACGGCCGACGCGACGAACTGGGCACAGATCGCGGCGCTCTACGACGCCCTGGCGCAGCTCACGCCGTCGCCGGTGGTGGAGCTGAACCGGGCGATGGCTGTGGCCATGGCGTATGGCCCGGCGGCCGGCCTGGAGGTCGTCGACGCGCTCGGCGACGCCCCCTCATTACGTTCCTATTACTTGTTACCGAACGTGCGAGGCGACCTGCTGGTTCGTCTCGGCCGCACCGCTGAAGCCCGCGCCGAGTTCGAGCGCGCCGCGGAACTGGCGCCCAGCGAGCGCCAGCGTCAGGTCCTGCTATCACGCGTCGCAAGCTGCCGCTGACGCTGGCGGTTGGCAGTTAACTTCTAAACCCAGTTAGGCTGTCTGGCGAATGGTTCGTGACTCCTCAGCACCGCTGCGCCACATCGGGTTCTTGCTGGCGGCGCTCGCGGTCCTGATGGCGTCCATCGACGGCACCATCACCGTCGTCGCCCTGCCCCAGCTGACCGACTCCCTCGACACCTCGCTGGCCCTGGTCGGCTGGACCTTGACCAGCTATCAGCTCGTCCAGATCGTGATGTACCCGCTGGCTGGACAACTCAGCGACATGTTCGGCCGCCGCCGTGTCTTTCTGTTCTGTGTCACCACGTTCACCGTGTCTTCGCTGCTGTGCGGCCTGGCGCCGAACGTGTTCGTGCTGATCGTCTTTCGCGCCGTGCAGGCCGTCGGCGGCGGCGGATTGCTGCCGTCGGTCATCGGCCTCATCGCCGATCAGTATCGCGAGCACCGTGCCCAGGCGATCGGTCTGATCAGCAGCATCATGCCGATCGGCTCGATCATCGGTCCCAACCTCGGCGGCCTGCTGCTGGAGAACTGGAGCTGGCGGGCGATGTTCTTCATCAACGTCCCGATCGGCATCGTCCTCATCCTCGGCTTCCTGTTCCTGATGCCCGGCGCCGAATCCGAAGCCATGACCAAACGCCTGCACGTCGATGCCCTGGGCCTGCTCCAGTTCATCGGCGCCATCGTCAGCCTGATGTACGGCATGACGCTCATCGCCGACGACCCGTCGCAGGCCTTCAATCCGCTGGTCTGGACCCTGTTCGTGTTCAGCATCGTGCTGGTGGTCGCCTTCGTCCGACACGCGCGCGGCACCGCCAACGCCATCATGGAGTACGACCTGCTGGTTGGCCGCCCGTTCCTGGCTGCCAATCTCTACAACTTCCTGTTTGGCGCCGTGACGATGGGTTTCTATTCGTTCATTCCGTTCTACGCGGTCGTCAAGTACGGGCTGAGCCCCTTCGAGAGCGCCGCGGTGCTGACGCCGCGCGCGGTGGTGGTGATGGCCACCTCGGCCGTGGCCAGCGTGTACGTCAAGCAACTCGGCTATCGGGTCCCGATGCTGATCGGCATGCTTTTCGTCGGGGGTACCTTCGTGCTGATGGCGCAGGGCTGGTCCAGCGTGAACCTGGGCGTGATAGCCATCCAGGGCTTCTGGCTGCTGGCCATCATCCTGTCGATTGGCGGGTTGGGCATGGGAATGGCCAGTCCGGCGTCGAGCAATGCCGCCATCGACCAGGCTCCCGATAAGGCCGCCTCGATCACGGGCATTCGCGGCGTCTTCCGACTGGCGGGCGGAACCATCAGCATCTCGTGCATCGTGCTGGCGCTGTCCTTCTTCCAGGACCAGGCCGCCGGGCTGGACATGATCTTCATGGTCTTCACGGGCGTGCTGCTGGTGACGGTGCCGTTGGTGCTGCTGATTCCGGAAGCCAGCACGTTGTCGGGGCCGCGACTGCGCGTGCTGCGCACGCTGCCAGTGTCGTGGAGCAAGTCTGCCGCGGCGCGCGAGTCCAGTTGGCGACACGCCTCGGGCGCCGAGTAGTCACACGTTTCTCAACTCAGTTCCGGGAATGTCGCGGGCACGAGGAGGTATTCTCCCGTGCGGCATGCGAGTTGATAGACCGGGTCGAACCCGCGCTACGTCGATCCTTGTCACGCTGATGGTGCTTTTGACGTCCACGGTCCCCGCATCGGCGCAAACGGCCACCGTTCCGCCAGCGACCGCCACACCCAGCGTGCCGCCTGCGACGGCCACGGCCACGGCCCCGTCAGCGACACAGACATCGAGCACCCCGTCGTCGACGCAGACGGCCGCCACGCCAGCAGCCACTGCACCTCCTTCGACGCCCACCGCCCCCGTGCCCACGGCCGCGAGCAACGAACCGTTCTTCGGCGCCGTCCAGGCCATGTACAACCCCGACCGCGCCGCGCAAGCCGGCGTCCAGTGGGAACGCATCATCTTCCCCTGGTCACTGATCCAGAAACAGGGCCCGAACGTCTGGAACGACGGCTACTTCAGCGACGCGCAGATCTCACAAGAGCTGAGTCGCGGTCGGCAGATCGTCGGCCTGGCGACCTACACTCCCCAGTGGGCCACCAGCACGCCCGCGCACCCGCAGCCGACGAACGTGCCCGCCGGACTGTATCTACCCTACGACGACCCCAAGAATTACTGGGGCCAGTTCATGTACAAGCTCGCGTCGCGCTACTCCGGACAGATCAACACCTGGGTCATCTGGAACGAGCCGGACCTCTACAACAACCAGATCCTGTACACCTGGGACGGCACGATCAGCGACATGTACCAGCTGGTCAAGGTCGGCTACCAGGCGATCAAAAAAGCCAACCCGAATGCCAAGGTCGTCCTGCCGGGCCTGACCTACTGGCTGGACAAAGAAAACCAGCGACCGCTATATCTGGCGCGCTTCATGGAGGCGGCCTCGCATGATCCGACCGCCGCCGCCAATGGCGATTACTTCGACATCGTCGACGTCCACCAGTACACCAATCCACTCAATATTTACAACGCGATTCGCCTGTACCAGCGCGCGATGGACCAGTACGACGTCAGCAAACCCATCTGGGTCGGCGAATCCAACGTCGTCCCGTACGACGATCCGATGAATCCGCTGCCGCCCGCCTTCCACGCCACGATGGACCAGCAGGCCTCGTACATCATCCAGGCGTTCGCGCTGGCGCGTGCGGCGGGCGCCGCGCGCATGAGCATTTACAAGTTCGTCGACGAGGCGCGCGAGGGCGCCAACGAGCTGTACGGTCTGGTACGCAACGACGGCAGCGTTCGTCCGGCATTCACGGCGTATCAAACTGCTGTCAAGTACATGAGCAACGTGGACAGCGCGGTGTACACCTGGGACGGCGCCAACGAACAACCCACCCAGGACCAGATCACCGCCCTGCTGCAGGACAACGCCAACCGCACCCAGTGGCTCTGGCCGGCGGCGGTCAACCGCGTGACGCTCGAGCGCGGCTCGGAGCGCGACATGATCGTGTGGAACGCGTCGTCGAAGCTGGTCACCGCCAAGATTCCGGCGTCGGCCAAGAGCGCGGTCGTCATCGACAAATTTGGCAAGGACACCGGCGAAGTCGTGGCGCAGAACGGCTTCTACTCGCTGGACCTGTACCCGTCCTCCGACAATACGGACCCGCGCGACCCGTCGGAGTATCTGGTCGGCGGCGATCCGCGCATCCTGGTTGAAAAAGTCCAGCCACTGCCGACCGCCGTCGATGCACCGATCCAGGTCGTCTGGCCGCGCGACGCGAGTGGCGTGTCCGCGAACATCACGGGCGTGCTGCTTGCGCCGGGCACCACCACGCCCGTCCCGTGCCGCTGGGATCCCACGGTCCACCTGTTCGAGTCGGTCGACGGCGGGCCGACGCAGCTGGTGACGACGGGCGTCAAGCGCATGATGACCGATGGGGACCTGACGTATCCGGTGTGGGACTTCGACCTGGTAGACGTCGGCGCCTCGCTGGCGGGCAAGAGCATTGCGTTCTGGATGGACGTCAGCAACGTGACGACCAACGCCTCGCAGTACATCTACTCGCTGGCGCCCGTCGCCCTGACGCCGACAGCCACGCCCACCCCGGATCCCAACGCTCCAGCCGCGCAGGCCACCCCGGCCCCGCCGCCAACGCCGACGCCCCTGCCGACGTGGCAGCAGAAGCCCACCGCCAGCTGCGCATAACACGCTCGGCGCGGCTTCCAGATGTCGCGCTCGTGCTCTGCTTGTCGATGGCCCCAACGCGAACGCGCAAACAGCCTGCGGCGGGTCCATTGCGCGTCAGTGGTCGCGAGGGCGATGCCGTTCCTCCGAAGGAGCATAATAGTCAGTCAGTTCCTGCGCCGTGATCGGTATGGTCGAATGTTGCCGGATGACCCCCGCGATGTCGTCGTCAGTGTGCCCAAGTCGCCGAAGTTCCTCTATCTCGTCGCTAATCATGCCCACAAAAGCCGGCATCGGAAATTGCTCCGGAGCGAGCCCAGCAAGCTGGCGAAGCGCCGCTTGCGCACGCAGCGCCTCGTCGACGGAACAGCTTTTGTCCACACCGCCTTGATCCACAGAT
>JAFAWJ010000201.1 GCA_019242065.1 Chloroflexota bacterium | reverse complement strand
GGCCAGAAACTCGACGTAATCGAAGTTCTGGCTGCGGCCGACGATCTCGATGATGGTCGGCCACGAGCTCTGCACGCGCGTGCCGAAGGTGGGTTTGCCCTCGTCGATGAGGGTACGCAGTCGGTTCTCCCGCATGCTCCCCAGAGTACGCAACCCGGGGCGTAACGACTACGGCACGAGCTGGTCGCGGCGGCGGGCCAGATAGGCCGTCTCCGCCGTGTTGCCTGCCAGCTCAATGGCCCGGTCATACGCCGCGCGCGCCGCCTGCGTGCGGCCCAGTCGGCGAAGCAGGTCGGCGCGTGTGGCGTGATACGCCCGGTAGCCGGCCAGCCCGTCCTCGAGTCGCTCGACGGCCGCAAGGGCCACCTGCGGGCCGTCGATCTCGGCGACCGCGACGGCCCGGTTGAGGGCGACGATCGGCGACGGGTCGAGACGGGCGAGCTGGTCGTACAGGGCGACGACCTGCGACCAGTCGGTGTCGCGTACGTCGCGGGCCGAGGTGTGCACGGCGTTGATCGCCGCGAGGACCTGGTAGCGACCCGGACGTACGCCGGTGGCCAGGCGCTCGCGCACCAGCCGATGGCCTTCGGCGATCAACTCGCCGTCCCACGCGTTGCGATCCTGCTCGTCGAGGGCCACGAGGTCGCCGCCGGCCGACAGCCGCGCCGGTCGGCGGGCCTCGATCAGGAGCATCAGCGCCAGGAGCCCGGTCACCTCGCCGTCCTCCGGCATGAGCCCACGCAGCAGGCGAGTCAGCCGGATCGCCTCCGCGGTCAGGTCGGGACGGACGGGATCGGCGTCGGGGCCAGTTGCCAGGTAGCCTCCGGTTACAGGCCTTCGAGCCCTGGGCCGCGAGCTCGAGCGCCGCGTCGAGGTCCTGGGCCTCCATGATCCAGAAGCCGACGATGTATTCCTTCGACTCGACGAAGGGCCCATCGGTGAACAGTGCGTTTTCACCTCGGTTGTCGATCACGGTGGCCGTGTCGGGCCCACCGAGACCGCCCGCGAAAACCCAGTGGCCGTCGGCTTGGAGCCGGTCGTTGAACACGTCGATAGCCGCTCACCATGACTACGAACGCCTTCTGGCCAATCCGACACCCGCTCCCGCCAAGCGGCCCGAATCGAGGTGTACCATCTCGGGCAGGAGCAACTACCACCGTGAGTGCCACCCTCGAACTCAGCGCGACTGACCGTGCTCCGGTCACGGCTGGCCGCATGGCCGCGGCTGCGCAAGACTTTCTCGCGTCGCTGAACGAGCAGCAGCGCAAGAAGGCGACGCTGCCCTTCGGCGACGATCGTCGCTATATCTGGGATTACCGGCCGATCGAGTCCACGCCGCGCAACGGGCTGCGGGTGATCAACATGAGCGAGGACCAGAAACGCAAGGCACTGGCCCTGCTCGACATTGGCCTCAGTACGCGCGGCGCCGACACGGTGCGCAAGATCATGGAACTCGAAATCCCGCTGCTAGCCAACGAGAAGGCAGAGGGTCGTGTCACGCCGTTCGTGCGTCACCCCGAGCAATACGCGGTGTGCATCTTCGGCGAACCGGGCGGGCGTCTGCCCTGGGCGTGGCACATCGGAGGCCACCACGTCGGGCTGCACTTCACGGTCGTCGACGGCGATCGCCTTGCGTCGGTGCCGCTCTTCTTTGGTGCAAATCCAGCTGAAGTGCGGCATGGTCCGACGCAAGGACAACGCACCCTGGCGCCTGAAGAGGACCTGGCTCGCGCCCTGGTGCGTGGCCTCTCACCCGAACACAAACGTATCGCCATTGTCAGTTCGACCGCGTACCCCGACATCCTCACGGACATGTACCGCGTCGCGAATGCCTACGCTCCACCGGATGGTCTGGGGTGGTCGGCGATGACCGGCGAAACCCGCTCGCAGTTGAGCGACCTGGTGCGCCACTACGTCACGCGCACCAATGACGAGCTCAGCGCTCCGTACTGGCGCAAGCTCGAAGCCGAGTTCGAGGAGGTGACATTCGCCTGGACCGGCGGCGAGCAGCCCGGCGAAGGCCATTACTACACGATCAAGGCCCCGAGTTGGTTAATTGAGTACGACAATACTCAGAACGGCGCCAACCACATTCACTCCGTACTGCGCGATATCAGCGGCGATTGGGGAGATGATTTGATCGCCCAGCATTACGCCGAGTCACATCGGACCAGCGCACTGAACCACCACTAGGGATCAGGGAGTAGCCAGAACTGCCATGCTGTCAACCGAAGACAATGAACTTCTGTGTCGCGTCGGACCGGGCACGCCCATGGGCGCGTTCATGCGGGAGTACTGGCTGCCGGCCTTTGTGCCGAGCGAGCTCCCCGAAGCCGACGGCGCGCCTATGCGTCTGCGGCTCCTCGGCGAAAACCTGATCGCGTTTCGCACCACCAGCGGCAAGTTTGGCCTGGTAGCTAACAACTGCCCACACCGCGGTGCGAGCCTGTTCTTCGGACGTAACGAAGAAGAAGGACTGCGCTGCGTCTACCACGGTTGGAAATTCGACGTCGACGGCAACTGCATCGACATGCCCAACGAGCCGGCCGAGTCGGATTTCAAAACCAAGGTCAAGGTCGCCGCGTATCCGACCGAAGAGCGCAACGGCATCGTGTGGGCGTACATGGGCCCGCGCAGCACCCCGCCGCCGCTGCCGGAGTGGCTGCCCAACATGGACGCCGACTGTCAGGTGTGGATGCGGCTGCAGGAGTCGAACTGGCTGCAGGCCCTCGAAGGTGACATCGACACCGTCCACGCCTTCTTCCTGCACGCTGGCCACTACACGATGAAGCAGTCGCTGCCCGGCAGCGATGCCTACTACATCACCCAGCAGCGGCATGGTCGCTTTGTCGCCCAGGAGCACACGGTCGGCGCCAGCTACGCCGCGGTGCGCGACGCGGACCCCGGCATGGAGTACTGGCGCATGGGCCACTTCCTGATGCCGTTCTACACGATGAACGCGCCGGGGCTGCTGGGCGTCAAGAACCAGTCGCTGGCCTGGGTGCCGCTGGACGACTACAACACCATGGTCTGGACCGTCGGCCGCCAGCAGCCACTCGCACCTGAGACCGAAACGGTTGGCGGCTTCAAGGCTGGCTACGTGCGGCGGGACCCGCTGGGCAAGTACGACCCATATGGGGCGCGCGACGCGAATGGCGTCCCGGTGCGCAAGTTCGAGACCACCTCGGACTGGCTCGGTCGCTTCCGGCCGATCGCCAACCAGCACAACGACTACCTGATCGATCGCGAGCTGCAGAAGACGATGGGGACCTACTCGGGTATCCCGCAGATTGCTCAGGACGCGATGGCCCAGGAGAGCATGGGCCCGATCTACGACCGTCGCCAGGAGCGCCTGGGCACGTCGGACGTGATGATCATCCGCACCCGCCGCAAGCTGCTGGATTGCGTCCGCGCGTTCGAGAAGGGTGGTGGCGCGGCACCGGGTGTCGACAACCCGGAGCTGTATCGCATGCGTTCCGGTGGCGTGCTCATCAAAGCCGGTATCAATGGCCTGGATGCCATGGCCGACCTGCACTACGATCGCGTGCCGCTGGCCGAGTTCCGCGAGCGATGGGAAGCCGTCGCGCACTGAGTACCCCCTAGCACAACACGCCTGGGCTACAAAAAGCCCAGGCGTGGGCGTGGTGTGGGTTGGAGTGGCGCTGGCGGGGGTGCTCGTCCTCGGCTACGTCGCGATCTGCGGTTACATGGTCCTGGCGCTCACCACACCCGTCCGCCACCAGTTCCAGACGTCTCCCGAGCAGTACGGTCTCGCGTACGACTCGGTGCAGTTTCCGAGTCGCGTGGACGGCGTCACCCTCGACGGCTGGCTCTTGCGTCCGCCTGACGACGCGGCTCACAAACGGCCGGTCATCGTCGTCCACGGCCGCGGCAGCGATCGCACGCGAGAGGCGGACGGCCACGTGCTCGACATCGCCGCGGGACTCGTCGGCGACGGACATCCGGTCCTGGTGTTCGACTTGCGAGGCAGTGGTCAGTCGGGTGGCGAGCACTACACGCTGGGAGCCAGGGAAGTGTGGGACCTGGGCGGCGCGATCGATGCCCTGGTGCAGCGTGGCCTGACCGACGACGGCGTTGACCTGCTCGGGTACTCGATGGGTGGAGCAACCGTGTTGCTGGAGGCGGCGGACGAGCCGCTGGTGCGCGCGGTCGTCGAAGACAGCGGCTACGCGGATCTCGAGCAGCTGATCGACGAGCAGCTGCCGCGGGCGAGTGGGCTACCGGCGTTTTTCACGCCGGGCATGATCATGATGGCCAGGCCGCTGGTAGGCATTGACGTGCCGGCTATCCGCCCGATCGACCACGTGGCCGCACTTGCGGCGCGCGGCGTGCCGCTGCTGGTGATTCACGGCGAGGAGGACGGCGTAGTGCCGTGGAGCCACGGAGAGCGGATCGCCGCGGCGTACGGGCCGACGGTGCAGACGCTGTTCGTGCCTGGTGCGGAGCACGTCCGAAGTTACGCAACCGAGCCGAGCGTCTACCTCGACACCGTCAAGCGCTTCCTGGACGCCACTGAATCACGCTAGCCGACGGGTGGGATGCCCTCGCGAGTGATGGCCGCGTTGAACTCGGCCACGGGGCCGGCCACGACCTCGCGCAGGCGGGCCGTCTGGGTCTCCAGTTGCTGGGCCAGCATGTCATACACCTGCAGGGCCCCCTGAGTTGGCGCATCGTCGCTCTCGTCGATCATCGAGCTCAGCGCGTCGAACTTTTCTTTGATCCGATTCGGCCCGGGCCGCGGCTTCTCGAACTCCACGTTGATCAGCTCCGCCTCGACCGCCCGCAGCTGATCCTTCACGGTGCGTGCCGCGTTGCGCACGGCGGTATTCGAGCCAGCGCGCTGTTCCCAGCTTTCGATCTGGGCTCGCAGGCGTCGGATCTGGTTCACCGCCGTGTTCGTCTCCGACGTCCGTTCGCGAATCGCCATCTTCAGCTCGAACTGGCGCTGCAGCTCCTCGAGCGTGACTGGCAGGCGCGGATCGGCCAGCAGCCGAAACATGCGGGTCTGCACCTGGTCGCCAACCGTCAGCCGCACCTGGTACTGACCCGGCAGCGCCCGCGGACCGCCGACGCCTTCGAGCGCCTCTTCCCGCGCGCCGCGACTGCCGGTTTCGATCTTGACGGGTGGCGGGTAGCGATAATCCCAGATGAAGCGGTGCATGCCCGCCGCGTTGGGAACGAAGGGCGCGCGCTCCTCTTTGGATTCTTCCTCCTCCGAGACTTCTTCTTCCCCGGTAACTTGCTGGATCTCACCCTCACTCGGGGTCGCCGCCGAATCGGTCGTTGAATCGTCTGGCGACGACTTGTCGCGTTTGCTCGAGAACGAGCGGACCTCGTTGCCAGCGCTGTCCAGGATCGTCAGCCGCACCGCATCCGCCCTGTCCCGCAGCCAGTAATGGATGACAACCCCGTTCGGCGGATTCCGCCCAGCATCCAGAAACTGCTCCTGCGCCTCGCCACTTGGGGTGTCGACCCGTCGAAAGGCGACCGTCACCGGCCCGGTCATCTTGTAGTTGGTGTACGTCCTCGACTTGCCCTCGGCGCGCCCGTACAGGCGGTAGCGGATTGTGTCGCGCGGCTGGAGCAACTGGATTGGCTTCGACGCGTCGTCCGGCTGGAGCTGGTGCAGTGGCGTGATGTCGTCGAGGATCCAGAACGCCCGCCCGTGCGTCGCCGCTACCAGGTCCGTGCCTTTGACGATGAGATCCCAGATGGGTGTGACCGGCAGGTTGGACTTCAGTCGCTGCCAGGCGGCGCCGTCGTCGAACGACACCAGGATCCCACGTTCGGTCCCGCAGAACAACAGCCCGCGACGGTTCGGATCCTCACGAATGACGCGCGTGAACTCGTCATGAGGAATACCGTTGGTAATGCGCGTCCACGTCGTGCCGTAGTCGTTGGTGCGATACAGGTACGGTCGCAGGTCGTCGGACTTGTAGCACGTGATGGCCACGTAGGCGGTTGCGGCGTCGTGTGGCGACGGCTCGATCATGTTGACCATCGCCCATCGCGGCACGTCCGGCGGGGTGACGTGTTGCCACGACTGCGCGCCGTCGCGCGAGATGTGAACCAGGCCATCGTCCGAACCGGCCCAGAACACGCCCGCCTCGTGGGGCGACTCGCGGAACGCAAAGATCGTGCAATAGATCTCCGCGCCGGAGTTGTCGGCGGTGATGGGTCCACCGGAGGGGCCAATTTTGGCTGGATCGTTGCGCGTCAGGTCCGGCGAGATGGTTTCCCAACTCGAGCCGTTGTCTCGGGAGCGGTGGACGACGTTGGAGCAGATGTACAGAGTCTGGTCGTCGTGCGGTGAGGTCTCGACAGGGAAAGTCCACTGAAAACGGTACTTGAGGGACTCGGCACCGGCGCCCATGCCGAACACCTCTGGCCACACGGTGACGTTCCGCTTCTGGCCGGTTTCGGGATTCCAGGCGACCAGTCGTCCATGCCCGGCACCGGTGCCAATGCCACCGCCAAAGACCATATGCGGCGGTTGCTTGCTGATGGCGATATAGCCGCTTTCGCCGCCGCCGGGTTCGGTGTAGTCCTTCGTCGAGATCGCGCCCTCGAAACTGATGCTGGGCATCCGCATGGCCCAGTTATCTTGCTGTGAGCCGTACACGAAATACGGCACGTGCTCGTCCGCGATGACGTGATAGAACTGGGCCGTCGGCTGATTCAGGAGGCTGGACCAGGTCCGCCCCCCGTCAAACGTGACGGTCGCGCCGCCGTCGTTGCCCTCGATCATGCGATTCGAGTCGCGCGGGTCGATCCACAGCCCATGGTTGTCGCCGTGCGGCGTGGGGATGCTTTCGAAGGTTTTGCCAGCATCGACGGAGCGCCAGCAGTCGAGGTTCAGGACCCAGACCGTGTTGGCATCCCGCGGATCGGCGTAGGCGTGCATGTAGTACCAGGGTCGACGGCGCAGGTCGACGCTTTCACTCTGGCGTTCCCAGGTTTCGCCGTAGTCGTCGGAGCGGAACATGGCGCCGTCTTCGGCCTCGACGATGGCCCACACCCGACCAGGTTGGGCCGGCGATGCGGTGACCCCGATGCGACCAAGGAGTCGCGTGCTCATGCCCGGATTGCGGGTGACGTCGGTCCAGGTCTCACCCCCGTCCATGGTGCGCCAGATGCCCGAATCCGGACCGCCACTTTCGGCGGCGTGCGGATAGCGCATGCCCTGCCAGATCGCCGCGTACAGCACGCGCGGATTGCGGCTGTCGAGTGTCAGGTCGGCCGCGCCGGCGCGCTCGCTCTTGTGCAACACCAGCTCCCACGACCTGCCGCCGTCGGTGGAGCGATAAATCCCGCGTTCGGGGTTCGGACCCCAGGCGTGACCCAGGGCTGCCACGTACACGACGTCCGGATTGGTGGGATGGATCGCCACCCGGCTGATGTGGCGTGTGGCCGCGAGGCCCAGGTTGCGCCAGGTGTGTCCGCCGTCGTCGGAGCGGTAGAGGCCGTCGCCATGTGAGACGTTGCTGCGAATGCACGCTTCGCCGGTGCCCGCGTACACCACGTTGGGATGTGAGTCGGACACGGCGATGGCACCGACCGCGGCAGTGTTGAAGAAGCCATCCGAGACGTTCCACCAGTGCGACCCGCCATTCGTCGTCTTGAAGACGCCACCGGCGCAAGCGCCGAAATAGAACGTGCCCGGTTCGGTGGGATGGCCGGCCACTGCGACGCATCGGCCGCCGCGATGGGGACCGATGTTGCGCCATTCGAGAGACTGGAACAGGCGGTCGTCCATCACCGGCATGTCCTCCTCACAGAAACTGGGTGATCGAGAGCGTGTTGCCGTCGGGATCGGGGAACCACGCGACCTGGGCGCCGCTCGGCGAGCGCCAGACGCCGTTCGCGTCCTGCTCCATCCACGCGTAACGCTTGAACTCGACGCCGCGCGCGGCGAGGTCGCGGGCCGCGGCCTGAATGTCGGGCACGATCCAGCCCAGCACCGTGAAGCCCTGTGGCTGGAGCTGCTCGACGAGGGCCGCGCGGAGCATGGTCCCGCCCGCGTCGAAGGTGAGCGCAAACGGGTCTTCGTCGGTCAGGCGCAGGCCCAGGACATCCGCATAGAAGGCGCGCGCGCGGTCGCGCTGGGTGACGGCGACGAACGCCATGATGGGCGTCTCGCTCAGCATCTCAGAGATCCTGCCATTCTTTGAGCCCGGCGAGCCGCCGCTGGTGGTCGATCAGCATGGCGCGATGGAGCCGCCCGGCGTAGCTGATGCGTCGCACGCCGATCTCGCGCAGCCGGGCGAGTCCGGGCGCTCCGCGAAAACCGGCGATGACGTTGACGGGGGCGGAGATGCCTGTGACGAGGGCGACGATGGTCGGTTCGTCGGGTGCGCCGATCGGGAAGATGGCATCCGCGCCCGCTTCGAGATACAGTTTTGCCCTTCGGACAGCCTCGTCCACTGATCCAGATTGGCCGAGGAAGACGTCGGTCCGCGCGTTGAGGACGATGTCCACGCCCCGCGCGCGGGCGGCCTGCTTGACGGCCTGCAGTCTGTGCTGTTGCGTCGCGGCGTCCACCAGGGTGTGGCTGCCGGGCGCGGCATGGTGGTCGGTGTCCTCCAGGTTGCAGCCGACGGCTCCGGCCGCCAGCAGTCGCTCGACCAGGTCTTCGGGGCTGAGGCCGTAGCCGGACTCGATGTCGGCGGTCACTGGCACGTCGGGGACGACGCGGGTGATGCGCTGGACCGCGTCGAACATTTCGTCGGCTGGTGTGTGTTCGCCGTCGGCGTAGCCAAGGGCGGCCGAGACGCCGCTGCTGGTGGTGGCGACCGCCGGGAAGCCGGCGTCCACGACGGCGCGCGCGGTGGCGGCGTCCCAGGCGTTGGGCAGCACGAGGGGTTCGGGTCCGTGATGCAGTGCGCGCAGGCGCGCGGCGAGTTGGGCGAGGCCCGTCATCGAACACGAGCGTACCGCACGCCCGCGGCGCGCTCGTCCGAGGGAGGCATTTAGCTAGCTCGCTAGCTAGTAGCGGCGGAAGTGGGCCGCGATCTGTTGGGCGATCGACAGTCGCCCCAGGTCAGACCATTCGGCGTGCCGTACGCCGATGAACTCCCGCGCTCGCGCGCTGCCGAGCGCCCCGAGGAGCACCTCGTCCTGTTCGAGCGCGTCCAGAGCCTCGGTCAGCGACGTGGGATAGCGGCGAATGCCGCGCGCCTCGCGCTGCGTTTCGTCCATGTCGTGCGGGTTC
>JAFAWJ010001176.1 GCA_019242065.1 Chloroflexota bacterium | reverse complement strand
GAAGCCCGGCCGTATTTTCAGGAGTGGATGAAGATGTTTGCGCCGCTGGGCTTCGTGCCAGGCCTGTCGGAGGAGCAGGTGCGCGCCCTGGCGGATCCGAAACTGGCGCCGCACGCGGATCTGCCCACGCTGGAGGAGGCGGTACAGGCGGGCGCCTGGTACGTTGGACCCCCGCAACGACTGATCGAGCGATTCCAGGATTTGCAGGAGCGTTTTCCCGGACTGGAGGAGGTCCACGTTGGACAGGTCGTCGGCACCGACGAGCGGGTGATCCTGGATCAGTTGGACCGCTTCGCCACCGACGTCATGCCAGCATTCAAGCGGACTGCCGTCAGCGTCAGTTGAGCGAGGCTCCGATCCCGGTCATTCTGGATGTGGATACCGGAATCGACGACGCGCTGGCGATCGCACTGGCCGTAAACCATCCGCGCGTCGCGCTGGAGGCGGTCACCACCGTGGCAGGCAACGTGTCGCTCGAGCGCACGACCGCCAACAGCTTGCGCGTCCTGGACTGGCTGGGCGCGCGCTCGGTGCCCGTGTCTATGGGCGCCGAAGGTCCGCTGGTCGGATCCCGACGCGAGGCGAGCTACTGGCACGCCGAGGACGGACTCGGCGGTGCACGCCTGCCCGAGTCGACGCGCTCGGCGGATGCCGATGCGATCGGCTACCTGTGTGAGCGCTTGCTGGCGTCGCCTGGCACGCTGACGGTGGTGTGCACCGGACCGCTGACCAATGTCGCACTGGCACTCCAACGCGAACCGCGCATCGTCGCGTGCGTGCGAGAGGTCGTGCTGATGGGCGGCGCCGCGCGGCTGCCCGGCAACATCACGCCGGTCGCCGAGTTCAATATCTACGCCGACCCGGAGGCCGCGGCGCGCGTGTTCGAGCAGTCGTGGCCGATCACCATGGTTGGCCTCGACGTGACCGAGCGCGTGCGCCTGGAGCGCGCGGACCAGGTGGCGTTGTCGGCCGACGACTCGGCTGGGGCGGTGCTGCTGCGCGAGGTGTGTCGGTTTCTGTTCGACGAACGCGGCGTGGACTCGATCGCGCTGCACGACCCGCTGGCGCTGGCGGTGGCCGTGCAACCTGACCTGGTGGTGACGAAGGTGCGCGACGTGCGGGTGGAAACGCGGGGCGAGCACACGCGGGGCCAGACGGTCGTCGACTGGCGACGGACTGTAGAGCCGGCGCATGGCCACACACGGGTGTGTACCGAGGTTGACGTCGATCGCGCCCGGGCATTCTTCTTCACGACGTTGTTGGGTCCAGCACATCGCGCAGGCCGTCGCCGAACAGGTTGAAGCCCAGCACCAGCAGCATGATCGCCAGCCCTGGAAAGATGGCTGGCCACGGGTCCAGCTCCACGTAGCGGCGGCTGGCGCTCAGCATCGAGCCCCATGAGGCGACCGACGGCGGCGTCCCAAGCCCCAGAAAGCTCAGCGCCGCCTCGGTCAGGATGGCCGTCGACAGGCTGAAGCTGATCTGCACGATCAGCGGCGCGCTCAGATTGGGCAGCACGTGCCGCCGCAGGATGCGCGCGTCGCCGCTGCCCAGGACGCGGGCCGACTGCACGAACTCCGTTTCCTTGAGCGACAGCACGCTGGCGCGAGTCAGGCGGGCGAAGGCGGGTGCGTACACGATGCCGATCGCCAGAATGGCGTTGCCAATGCCGGTCCCGAGCACGGCCATGATGCCGATCGCCAGCAGGATGGCTGGAAAGGCAAACAGCACGTCCATGCTGCGCATGATGACGGCGTCGGACCAGCCGCCGAAGAATCCGGCGATCAGTCCCGACACGCCACCGGCCACGAGCGCAAAGGTGACCGAGATGAGTCCGACCTCCAGCGAAATCTGGGCGCCGTACATGATGCGACTGAGAATGTCGCGGCCGAACTCGTCGGTGCCGAGCAGGAAGTATTCGTTGGGCGGGTACAGCTTCCAGTTGGGGTGGGTTTCTTCAGGTCCGTAGGGGGCCAGGACGGGCGCGAGGACGGCCATGCCGACACACACCAGGACGATGATCGCGCCCGCCACGCCAATGTGGTTGCGGAGGAAGCGACGCGCGAAGCCACGCCACGGCGCCTCCGTGTGCATGACGGCTGGCCGCGGCTGGTCAGTAGCGGATTCGAGGGTCCAGCCAGCCATACACCAGGTCCACCGACAGGTTCACCAGGCAGAACACCAGGGCAATAAACAGCACGCCGCCCTGGACGATCGCGTAGTCGCGGTTGCTGATGCTGTCCAGCACGAAGCGCCCCATGCCCGGCAGGGAGAAAATCGACTCGATGATGACCGCGCCGCCCAGCAGATAGCCAATCTGGACGCCGATGACGGTCAGCACCGGGATGAACGCGTTCTTCAAAGCGTGCCGATACAGCACACTCTGCTCGCGCAGACCTTTGGCGTGCGCGGTGCGAATGTAGTCCTGGCGCAGGACTTCGAGCAGGCTCGAACGCACCATGCGCATGACGAGCGCCGCCACCGCCGTGCCGAGTGCCAGCGCCGGCAGGATCAGGGTCTGGATGCCGAGCCAGGGGTTGTCGAACAGGCTGACGAAGCCGACCGGCGGCAGCCAGTGGAGCACCAGCGACACGAACAGGATGAGCAGGGTCCCGAGCCAGAAATTGGGAATGCTGAGACCGAGCAGCGCGACAACTCTGGAGACGCCGTCCGAGGCCCGCCCGCGATTGGCGGCCGAGGCGACGCCGAGTGGAATGCCCACCATCAGGGCGATGAGCATGGACACGAACGTGAGTTGGATGGTGACGCCGAAGCGCGAGACGAGGTCCGGCAGGACCGGCCGGTTGGTGCGAAAGGAGACGCCGAAGTCGCCCCGCACGATGTGGCTCAGCCAATCGAGATACTGCACCGGTAGTGGCCGGTCCAGCCCGAACGTCCGCCGCAGCGTCGCGATCTGCTCGTCCGTTGCCTGGGTCCCGAGCAGGATCTGGGCTACGTCGCCCGGGATCAGGTGGACCAGCAGGAACACCAGGATGGAAATGCCGAAGAGCACCGGGATGATGGCCAGCACCCGGCGGACGATGTAGGTCGTCATCGAGGGGACTGGGGGCCGCGGCCCCCGTTGGCTACTGGATCGACGCCGTGATCAACCCCGGCCACGTCTCGTCGGGCATCATGGTGAAGTTGTTCAGCTTTGGCGAGTAGGCGACGAACTGATCCTGGTTGGCCAGGAACAGATTCGGCGCGTCGTCGATGATTTGCTTTTGTGCATCGGTGTACAGCGACTTTGCCTGCGACGGATCCGTCGAGGTGCGACCTTCAGCACCGTCACTATCGACTGACGGATTGGTGTAGTTCCACACGTTGGCGGAGCCGTCGGTACAGAAGAAGAAACACACCGCGCGGTCCGGATTGGTGCCGGACCCGTTGCCGCCCACCATCAGATCCATGTTTTTCTTTTTCCAGTTGTCGACGTAGACGCCGACCTCCTGGGGCTGGACCTCGGCGTCGATGCCGATCTTCAGCAATTGCGCGCGGATCACCTGCGCCGCGTCCACCTGGTAGGACAGGCTCGACATGGCGATCATGGTGGTCTTGACGTCGCTGACGCCCGCGTCGGCCATCAATTGCTTGGCCTTGTCGACGTTGGGTGTGTAGGTGTCGAACTGGCTGAGATCGATCGCCCAATCGGTCATCGCCGATGGCACCGGACCGGTCGGCCGCGCGTGGCCGAGGAAGACGCTGTTGATGATCTCGTTGCGATCGACCGCGTAGCTGATCGCCTCGCGGACTTCAGGTTTGTCAAACGGCGGACGGGACACGTTCATGCCCAGATACGCGTAGCTGAGGGTCGGACCCTCGACGGCTTTGACCGAGGCGTCGTTTTTCAACGTGTCGTAGCCCGCCGCGCTGAGCACGGTGAACTGGATATTGCCGGTCCGCAGCGCAGCGATGCGCGCGTTTTCGTCGGGCATGATCTGGAAGGTGATCTTGTCGGCGGCGGGCTGGCCGGGCACGTAGTAATTCGGATTCCGAACGAGCACCGTGCGGGTATCCGGAGTCCATTCCTGGAGCATGAAGGGACCGCTGCCGGCGTCCACTTTGTTCAGGTCGCCGGTATTGGCGTCGACGATCTCTTTGGCGACGATGCCCGACCAGGTGGCGGCGGTGTTGACCAGAAACGGCGTGTTGGCTTCCTTTAGCACGACGACCACCGTGTACGGGTCGGGTGCGTCGATGTGGTCGATGGGGGCGAAGAACGACTGGGCGATCGACGCCGTGGCGGGGTCGATGATGCGTTCGTAGGTGTATTTGACGTCGGCAGACGTAAGCTCGCGGCCGTTGTGGAACTTGACTCCCTGACGCAGGTGGAAGGTATAGGTCTTGCCGTCGGCGGAGATGTCCCAGCTGGTGGCGAGGTCCGGCTGGGGACGCATCTGGGTGTCGAGGCGGGTCAGGCGGCTGTACATCAGGTCGAAGACGCGGATGGCGGCCTGGGCGGGGTTCTTGGCGGGATCGAGGCCCGGCGCCTCCTGGTCCTTGCCGATGACGATCTCGCCGCCCGCCGGCTGCGCGCCGCTAGTTGCCGCCGCCGCAGGTGTCGCGCCTGTCGCTGTCGGCGCGCTGGCACCCGAGCTAGACCCAGGGGTGGCGGCCGTGGTCGCGCCGCCGGTTGTCGAAGTGGTTCCTGAGGTGGCGACACTCGTCGCGGCGCTGCCACCTGCCGAGGTGGCTGCCGCGGTGCTGGCCGTCGTCGGCGCGGGCGCGGCCGTGGGCGGCGACTCCGGCGCTCGCGCGCACGCCATCGCCGCGACCAGCAAGACCACACCAAGCATGGTCGTGAATCGACTTGTCAACATCACGGGGAAACGTACCCGCCCACCCGCGGACGAGCAAGCGCCTCAGTCGGCTGCGTTCACACGTTCGACGCGACGCGCACTGGCTCGACCAGGTAGCCGAAACGATCCCGAAACACCTCGGGTGTCATGCGGGTCACCCGCGCCAGCGCCGCCAGCGTCTGCGGGTGGTCCAGGTCCTCAGGCCGCAGCCGCACCATATATTTCCGGGCGATCTCATATTGCTCCGAGGCGACGTCGACCAGCCGCACGCGTGTCCGCCCGGTCGCCGGGTCGAGCATCTCGCTGAACGGCTGCGGCCGAAAGTGACCGTCGACCATCATCACCATGGCGTCGGTGCCGCCGTCGAGCAGGTACTGGGTCGCGCAGTAGCCGAGGTCGCGCGTGTACTCCATGTCGTACGGGATCGGGTCGGCGCAGCGCAGCTCGTAGCCGATGTCCTTACTGACCACGCTGGTGTCGAGGCCAAGTCCTTCGAGCTGCTGACGAAGACGCACCTCGATCACCTCGCCGAGGTGGACTTCGCCCAGTCGGACATGGTCGTGCTCATCCCGCTGCAGCTCGCCAAAGACGGCCAGGTCATCAGGGTCGAGCTGTTCGACGAGACCTTCGGCCAGCACTGCCGTCCCGTCGTCGTGCCCCAGGCTGCGGCGCCTGATGATCGCGCCGAGCAGGACGTCGATGACGTGGTCGAGTCGAACGCGGCCAGTGCCGAATTCTTCAGGAATGATGGTCAGCGTCGCGCCGGCGGCCTTACCGATGCCCAGGGCGAGGTGGCCGGCCTGGCGGCCCATCGCCACGATCAGATACCAGCGCGCCGTGGTGCGCGCGTCGACCATCAGGTTCTTGACCAGGTCCACGCCGACGTGACGCGCTGTCTGGAACCCGAAGGTCGGAATGCCGTGTGGCAGGTCCAGGTCGTTGTCGATGGTCTTTGGCACGTGGGCAACTCGCAGTCGGCCGCTGGCGTGAGCCGCGAGGCGCATCGCCGAAAAGGCGGTGTCGTCGCCACCTATGGTGATCAGCTTGTCCACGCCAAGCTCGACAAGGGTGTTGACGACGGTTTCCAGGTGGCGCGGGTCGCGCGTGGGGTTCGCGCGTGAGATCCCCAGGTACGAGCCGCCGATGAAGTGGATGCGACTGACGTCCTCGATCGACAGGTTGACCGTGTGGCCCGTGTCGCCCTGCATCAGCCACTTGAAGCCGTCCCGAATGCCGACGACGGACACGCCGCTAACCACGGCGCGAATGGTCGCTGCGCCAATCACGCTGTTGATGCCCGGCGCCGGCCCACCTCCGCACAGGATGGCCAGTCGTTGCGAATCAGGCATGGCTAATCCTAGCCGACGTTTCTCTTAAGATATGCCAGGAGTTCGTGGTGGACCGCGGCCAGGAGTTCTTTAACCTTTACAGCCACGATTTCGTGCGCGTGGCGGTCGGGGTCCCCAGGCTGCGCGTGGCCGATCCAGCCTTCAACGCGGCAGAGACGATCCAGCTCATGGAGCGCGCGGTCGCCGAGCGGGCCGTGGTGGCGCTGTTTCCGGAGCTGGGCCTGTCGGCCTACACGTGCGACGACCTGTTCCATCAACGTGCTTTGCTGGACGCGGTCGACCAGGGGCTGCGCACCGTCCTGGAGGCCACCCAGCGCCTGCCAATCCTGACGGTCGTCGGACTGCCCCTCCAGATCCAGCACCTCCTGTTCAACTGCGCCGCCGTGCTGTGCGGCGGACGGGTGCTCGGGGTCGTTCCCAAGACGTACCTGCCCAACTACCGCGAGTTCTACGAGGCGCGCTATTTCGCATCTGGGGACGTTGCCCAGCAGACCAGCGTCGAGATCGCGGGACAGAACGCGCCCTTCGGCAGCAGCCTCTTGTTCCGGGCGGTTGACCAGCCGCGGCTGAGCCTCCACGTCGAGATCTGCGAGGACGTGTGGGTGCCGATCCCGCCCTCGTCGTACGCGGCCCTGGCGGGCGCGACCGTGCTGCTGAACTTGTCGGCGTCGAACGTCACGATTGCCAAGGCCGACTATCGTCGCCAGCTGGTGAGCGGCCAGTCGGCGCGCTGCCTGGCCGCGTACGTGTACTCGGGCGCTGGTCCAGGCGAGTCGACGACCGATCTGGCCTGGGATGGCCATGCACTGGTGGCCGAGGTCGGCAACATCCTGGCCGAGTCGCAGCGCTTCCAGGATCGTGCCCAGCTCATCACCGCCGACCTGGACCTCGAGCGCATCAGCCAGGAGCGCATGCGGCAGAACACCTTCGGGCTGAATGCCCAGCGCGAGGCGGCCGCCACCCAGCCGTTCCGCACCGTCAACTTCAACGTCGAGCTACCCCGCTCGGACGAGCTGCTCGTGTCGGCGCAGCGCTATCAGCGGTTCCCGTACGTCCCCGCGGATCCCGCCAGGCGCGACGAACGCTGTGCGGAGGTGTACGAGATTCAGGTTCAGGGTCTCACCAAGCGCTTGAAGTTCTCGGGCGTCGAGAAGCCGGTCATTGGCGTCTCCGGCGGCCTGGATTCGACCCAGGCGCTGCTGGTGTGCGCGCAGGCGATGGATCGGCTCGGCTACCCGCGCCACAACATCCTGGCGTACACCATGCCTGGTTTTGCCACCGGCGACCGCACCCTGGCCCAGGCGCGGCAGTTGATGGACGCCCTGGGCTGCAGCGCCCACGAACTCGACATTCGGCCCGCGTGCTTGCAGATGTTGAAGGACATTGGCCACCCGTTTGCCGACGGGCAGCCCGTCTACGACACGACCTTTGAAAACGTGCAGGCTGGCGAACGAACCAGTCACCTGTTCCGATTGGCCAATCTGCATCGCGGGCTAGTGGTCGGCACCGGCGACCTGAGCGAGCTGGCCCTGGGCTGGTGCACGTACGGGGTGGGCGACCACATGTCGCACTACGGCGTGAACGCCAGCGTGCCGAAGACGCTCATCCAATACATCATTCGCTGGGTGGCGCAGACGCACCGCCTGGGTACCGACGTGAGCTCCACGCTGATCGACGTCCTGGACACCGAGATCAGTCCCGAGCTGGTGCCCGCTGCCGAGGGCGTCGCCATTCAATCCAGCGAGGCGGCGATCGGGCCGTACGAGCTGCAGGACTTCAACCTGTATTACACGCTGCGCTTTGGCTACCCACCGCCGCGGGTGGCGTTTCTGGCGTACTGCGCCTGGCACGCGCGCGACGCCGGCGTGTGGCCGGATATCCCTGCCGAGAATCGCCACCAGTACGACATCGGCGAGATCAAACGCCACCTGGGGACGTTCCTGTATCGCTTCTTCCAGTTGAGCCAGTTCAAACGCAGCGCGATCCCGAACGCGCCCAAGGTCGGCTCGGGCGGCTCGTTGTCGCCCCGCGGCGACTACCGCGCGCCGAGCGACGCCGAGGCCACGGCGTGGCTGACCCAGCTGGAGCTGATCCCCGACCACGCCTGAGGCGCCCGAGCGCGGAGCGACAATGGGGTGTGCAGCCCACGCTTGATGGTTCACCCGAGCCTGTCCGCCAGGAAGGCTCCAAAATCCTTGCCGAGCGCGACCGCATCGCGCGCCTCAGCCGCGTCCGCGAGCTCGTCTTCGGCTCACTCGACGGGCTGATCGTCCCGCTGGGCGTTGTCAGCGGCGTCGCCGGCGGCATTGGCGACTCGCGCGCGGTCGTCGTCGCGGGCATTGCCGAAGCCTTCGCGGGCGCGCTGTCGATGGGTGCCGGCGAGTTCATCTCGGCCCGCGCCGAGGCGCAGGTCCAGCGCCGCGAGATCGACCGCGAGCTGGAAGAGATCAACACCTCGCCCAGCCACGAGCTCCGCGAGCTGTCGAACATCTACCAGCTCGACGGCATGACGCCCGAGGACGCCGACCTGGTGGTGCATACGATGGCCCGCTACCCGCAGGCGTACCACACCGCGATGGTCGGCAAGGAGCTCGGCATCGCCACGCTGGAGCCGGACACCGTCAAGATTCCCGAGGCGCTGACGATGTCCGTCTCCTACCTGGTCGGCTCGTTTTTCCCACTGATCGCGTATTTCTTCCTGCCCGTGCCGCAGGCGCTGCCCGTGTCGCTGGTACTGACGTTCGTCGCCCTGGTGATCGTCGGCGTTATCAAGGGCAAGCTGGCGAGCATGAACCTGTGGGTGAGCGTCGTGGAGATCGTGGTGGTGGGCACCGCATCAGCCGCCGGCGGCTATCTCCTGGGGTCACTTGTGCCGCACCTGTTCGGCTACTGAACTCGATTTGCGGGGCGGGTTCGCTCTGTACTTGCCCGAGGCCCGCGGCTGCGCGACCGCGTGGCGACTACTTCTTCATCGCCTTGATGACCCGATTGGTGCGCTTATCCGCGTAGTGGTTGTTGACCACCAGAATGGCGTGGATCAGCCCGGGGATATACAGCAGCAGCGTCAACACCACGTTGAGCAGCGCCTGAATCGGCTTGCCGCACAGCAGCACCGCCAGCGGCGGCAGGAGGATCGCTACCAGATACAACACGACAAATCACCTCCTCAGCTAGAGCTACGCAGTGTACTCAGGGTGCGACGTTCAGCAGCCGCGCGGCGTTGGTGCCCAGCATGGCAATGCGCTCGTCGTCGGTGAAGCCTTCGGCTTGCAGGATGTGGTCGACGGAGTCGGGCTGCCACGGGTACGGGTGGTCCGTCCCGAGCATCAGCTGACTGACGCCCACCTCGGCAGCCAGATGTCGCAGCGCCTCGGACGTGAAGATCAAGGTGTCGAAGTACATCTGGCGCAGGTACTCCGATGGCTTCTTCTGCAGGACAACGCCGGTGGCCATTTCCGGGTGGATCTGCAGCGCATAGTCCGAGCGGGCCGCGTACGACGGCAGGTAGCCGCCACCATGCGCCGAGCACAGCTTGAGCCGCGGGAAGCGATCCAGCGTGCCCTCGAAGATCAGATGCGACAGGGCAATCGTCGTATCGAGCGGGTTGCCGATCGTGTTGCCCAGCCAGCCGTTGCCGCCCAGCCGCCGGGCGACGTCGGGCGCGCCCTGCGGGTGAATGAAGATCAGCACGTCCAGCTCTTCGGCTTTGGCCCAGAACGGGTGGAACTTGGGGTCAGCGAACTCGTCGGCGCCGACGGTCGCGCCGACCGCCGCGCCGCGCAGTCCGAGCTGCTTGACCGCGTGTTCCAACTGCTGCGCCGCCAGCTCCGGGTACTGCAGGGCTACCGACGCGAAGGCGACGAAGCGATCCGGGTTGGCGGCGCAGTACTCGGCGAGGCGCTCGTTCTGAATGCTGATCACGCGCTCGACGACGCTTTTGTCTGCGTGATACCAGGTCGGATTGATGCTCAGGGCCTCCATGTCGATGCCCTGCTCGTCCATTACCTGCAGGCGCTGGGCGCCGACTTCGTCGATACCGCGTCCGAAGCGGACGTCGGGCGTCGATTGACCGAGGAGCGCCTGGGCCTCCGGGATCACGCAGTGGGCGTGGACGTCGATCGTCTTGACGCGGCGTCCGCCGACGCTAACCTCGCGGCGGGCAAGGCGCGAGCGCGTGCCTGAGCCCGCGCCGCCTGAGGCGTCACTGACGGCCGCGAAGACACCCCGGTGACAACTGATGAACTGCATGGTGCTCACAGTACATGCCGCTCACGGCGACGGGGTTGGATCGGCCAGGTCAGGTGAGACTCCACTACCCTTCGGGTCACAAGAGTGGCGTGGAGGGATCGAATGGGCACAGACGCACAACGAGTCCACTCCAGTGGACGCGGCGGGGGGATGATCGGCCGCCGAGTACTGGTCCGTCAGTGTCTCGCCGGCGGCGCGGCGCTCTGGGCCGCCAGCTTGCTCGCGTCGTGCGGCGTCACCTGGGCCCGCGGAGCGTCCGTCTAGCGGCCGTGTGAGGATCAGTTGTCGTCGTCGTAGGTGACGAGCGCGGAGCCGTTGTCGGCAGCGTCGCACGCGGCGGAGGCCACGTCGTAAGCGGCGGGCTGGTAGACGCTGCGGAAGACGTCGACCGAGTTCGTCCGCGAGTACTCGATCATGCACACGCGGGCAAAGTCGGGATTGTCCGTCAGGCCGACGTGGTTGGTGGCGACCACAAACACACCCGTCGAAATCAGGTAGCTGCACTGGGCCGCGGCGACGTCGACGGCGTTCTGGCTGTCGAGCGTATACGCGACCGCCACCGTGCCGTGGTCCGGCGTCTGGACGGCGCAGCGTTCAATGCGTCCGGTGCTTTGTGCCGACGCGACGGGCGCAAGGATGGTCGAAGACAGTAACCCCAGCGCAGCAAAAGATCCTGCGATCAGGCGAGGTGTAATCATGAACAAACGGTCCCCAAGTTAAGACTTTCTTAA
>JAFAWJ010000920.1 GCA_019242065.1 Chloroflexota bacterium | reverse complement strand
CCAGGCCATGTTTCCGCAGGCCATTCAGGACGCACGCGCCGCCGTTCAGTATTTGCGCGGGCGCGGATCGGCGGTCCGCGTCGACCCCGATCGCATTGGCGTGAGCGGTTCATCCGCTGGCGGACAGATCGCGGCCCTGCTCGCGCTAGCAGCGGACGATCCCGCGTTCAGCGGGGCGTACCCGTCTGATAGCTATGCAGACCTGAGCGCCCGCACCCAAGCGGCAGTGCTCATTTACGGCTTCTACGACATGGTGAAAGCCTGGGAGGACGAGCAGCTCGGCGATGCGGGTCGTCCTGCCCGCGATTACCTTGGCGGGGATCCGTCCGATAACGTGGAGGTGTTCCGAAAAGCCTCCGCGCTGACGTGGGTCGGGTCGGCGGCGAAGCAGTTGCCGTGTTTTGTGGCGTGGGGAACGGCGGATCCGCATTCACGTCCGGCGAGTCAATCGCAACCACTCGTCGCCGCCTTGCGCGCAGCGGGCTGTGATGTCGAAGCGGTAGAGCTGGACGGCGCCGAGCATTTCTGGTTCTCACTGCGCCCAGGTCAGCCGACTGATTCGTTTGAAGTCGATAGTTGGAACGCTCGGATCGCAGGACAGCTCGTGCAATTCCTCGACGCACATCTCGGGAGGTAAGCATCCATGCTCGTGATGGGTACGATCGACGGCGTCTTTTTGCTGGAGCCAGAGGCTCCCGCCACTCGCACCAATCTGTCTGGGCGCGCTGTGAACGCCGTCCGATCGGCCGGCGAGCATCTGCTGGCCGGCGCCGACGATGGCGTGTATCGCTCGTCAGACGACGGGCGCTCCTGGACGCGTGTGGGACTCGAGGGATGCGAAGTGCTGGCGCTGGAGGTCTCGCCGTCCAGTCCTGAGGTGGTGGTTGCAAGCACTCGCCCGCCGGCGGTCTACCGGAGCGCCGACCGGGGCAATACGTGGACGGCTGTGGAGAGCTTTACCAGTGCGCCTGGAGCCGAAACGTGGAGCGTTCCCCACGTGCCCGGCGGAGCAGTGTCCGGCTTCAAATCCGGCGCGCGTGCTCACACCATTGCCTTCGATCCATTCGATCGTGACCGGTACTGGGTCGGTGTAGAGGTTGGCGCTCTTGCGGCAACCGATGACGCTGGTCAGTCCTGGTGGTCGGTCGTACCTGGAAACAACCCTGATGTGCACGCGGTGGTCGCCGATCCCACGCAGAATGGGCGTCTGTACCTCTCAGCAGGATTCGGTCGGCTTTGGGAGGAACCGCGCGAGCAGCGAACGGCGGGTATGTTCGGATCGGACGACGGCGGGCGTACGTGGTTTTCATTGTGGGACGGGATGAACCGCCAGTACACGCGCCCACTTTGCGTGGATCCGCGGCCGCCGTACGCGATCACGGTCGGATCGACTCCGGCCTCACGACCGTACGTTAATATCGAACTAACCGGGCACCCGGTGGAGGGTGGCGCACAGGGCGTGGTCTACCAGAGCGTCGATCGGGGTGTGACCTGGACGTCAATTGGCGATACAGACCATTCGCCCTCTATTGCTGCACCCATGTGCGTGATACCAGCTTCGGAGGGTCCAGGCCAGGTACTGGTCGGAACGGATCAGGGCGAGGTCTGGCGGGTCACACCCGATCGCCAGTGGCATCTGCTCGCGAGGGATCTCCCGATTGTGTACTCCGTCTTGCCTGTCGGAGCGTAGGAGCCCAGCATGGTCGACTCACATCGACGAGTCCTTCTCATCGGAAGCCTGCCATATACAAGCGCGGACGAGGCCTTCGATGCGATCGGGCCACCACTCGCGTCTTACGCCAAATCTCTGCCGGATGGCGAAGCGCAAGGTTGGATCAATTTCCCGGCGAATGCATTGTTGAAGTCGCCGAGCTTTGAGCAGAGCGACCGGGAGTACCGGCTCCAGGCCGAGTTGCCCGCCTTTCGCTTTCTCCGCCTGAAGCCGGGCGTCCAACCTGCGCAGGCTGAGATCCCGCCCATCGGCTACGACCAGATCGCCCTCCACTCGTACCAGGTGTTCAAGGCCGCGCGAGCGGCTGGAAAGATTGCACCCGGCACGAGGTTCCAGGTCAGCTTGCCCACTCCGTTCGGTGTGCTAGGTGTGTACCTCATTGCAGAAGACGTCCCGAATGTGCTGCCGCGCTTCGAAGAGATCTACATGCGGGACGTGGACAACATCCTGCAGTCCATTCCTGCCGAGGATCTCTCGATGCAGTGGGATGTCGCCGTCGAGATCGTGGGCGCGCTCGAGGGCCACACCCCGGGGCTGCTGGAGCACGCGCCAAAGGAGTACATCGCTGAGGCGATAGCACGAATTTCCGATCGCATTCCGGAACCCGTCGAGCTCGGTCTGCATTACTGTTACGGCAACCCCGGTGGTCACCACATCATCCAGCCGAAAGACACCAACGTCATGGTGGACTTTAGTAACCAGATCCTCGATCGCACTCGCCGACAATTTGGGTGGGTGCACATGCCCGTGCCGCAGGATCGCAAGGATGAGGCGTACTTTGCTCCGCTAGGCCACCTGGCTCTCGACGACCAAACCACTTTCTGTTTGGGCCTGGTTCACCTCGGCGACGGGCTGGAAGGATCCCGGAAGCGTCTCGAAGCGCGAAGAAGCACGCTCCTGATCCAGGGTTTGGCGTCGCCTGGGAGTGTGGCATGTGCTACTTCAAACCGGAGGACATGCCTGCCATGCTCGAGTTGCACAAGCAGGTTGGGGCCCTAAACTGAACGACGATGACCACAGGCAACAGCGCGGGTCGGGCGTTGTACACGCCAGTTTCCAACAGAAGACCTGGCTCCTCGCGTACCACATCCTCGAACCCTTCTTCGCACAGCCACCGCGCGTGCACGTAGCCGACGCGAGTTGATGCAAAATAGCCGCCAGCGCATTCTTACCACGCACGTCGGAAGTCTCCCGAACCTCGACGACGTTGGCCCGCTGTCGAAGTCGGTCGAAGAGGTGGTGCGGAAGCAGCGCGAGATCGGGATCGACATCATCAACGAAGGCGAATACACCAAGGGCGGCGACTGGCTGTCGTTTGTCGAAACGCGCTTCCGCGGCTTTGAGGACCGGCCCCGCCCGCACGGCGAGATTCCTCTCATCGCGCAGGGCAAGGATCGCGAGGAATTCGCCGACTTCTATGCGTACGCCACTCAACGCGAGACACTCTTCTACGCGCCAGGGGAGCAAATCCGACCCAGGCGCCCCTATTGGGTGTGCACGGGTCCGATCGAGTACGCCGGCCAGGCCGAGCTTGCGCGCGAGATTGCCCTGCTCAAGGACAAGGCCGGCACCGACGGCGTTTTTCTCACGTCGACGGCACCGGCGAGCCTCGAGGTGTATCGGCGCAACGAGTATTACGCCGGCGACGAGGACTACGTCTACGCCATCGCTGAGGCGATGCGCGTCGAATATCAGACGATCGTGGAGGCGGGCATCATCCTCCAGGTGGATGATGCGTGGTTGCCCGCCCTGTGGGACCGCATCGGGATGCAGATGGGGCTCGAGGCGTTCCGCAACCGCAGCATCGTGCGTGTGGAGGCACTCAACCATGCGCTGCGAGGGCTGTCCGCGGACCGGGTGCGCTACCACCTGTGCTGGGGCAGTTGGCACGGGCCCCACGCCTTCGATCTCGAGCTGCGACATCTGGTGGACATTTTGTTGATGGTGAACGCGGGCGCGTACCTGATCGAGGGCGCCAACGCGCGGCACGAGCATGAGTGGCAGGTCTGGGAGACGGCGAAACTGCCTGAGGATAAGGTGCTTATCCCGGGGGTGGTGACTCATTCAACCGACGTCGTCGAGCATCCTGGACTCGTCGCTCAGCGCATCCAGCGGTTCGCCGACGTGGTTGGCCGGGAGCGGGTAATTGCCGGTGCGGATTGTGGCTTCGGCGGTCGTTCGCACCCGCAGATTGCCTGGGCAAAGTTGCAATCGCTGGTCGACGGAGCTGCGCTCGCCTCGCAGGAGTTGTGGCGCTAGCTTCCTAGCGGAACGACTTGCGAAGTGCACTGGCGCTACATGGCAAAGTTTGACCCAGCCCGCCTGAGCCACGCTGAGCACGACCGAGCGATCCAGACCTCCGGGTGCCCGGAAGTCGAGATCTTCCACGGTCGCCTCCTGGCGCAGCTTGGCCGCCTTGAGTCGCAGCGCCAGACGGCGGCTGTCCCGCGTTTCGACTTCGCGGTCGACCAGCAAGCCGAGTCGCTCGTCGAAGCTCAGGTTCAGGTACTGGTTCGATTCGAGCTGCTCGCGCAGCCCGAGCACCATGCCGTACAAGCCCAGCGCATCGAGCTTGTCGAGGGTCTGTGTCAGCAGCATTGCTCAGGCCTCCATCAAGCTCTGCTGGTAGTAGGCCGCGCCGCGCAGATTGGCGTGTTGAATGGGCACGATCTTCGCCAGCGACTCGCTCTCCGATGCCAATGGCACGTGGTCGAGGCCGTTCTTCAAGATGGCGTCGACGCTGCGGTACGACGTACTGCCAATCTGCAGTGCCTGCTGGCAGCCCATCGGCTCGAGGATGCTCATGCTGCGCTCAGACGGATCCTCGAGTGGGGCGATTCGCTGCCGTTTGATGTGGACGAGCTGGCGCAGATCGCGGCGGCGGCTTCACGACGTCAGAGCACAGCGGTACGCATCGACGAGGCAGCTGACGAGTCGATCGCGACGAATGAGACCGAGTTGCGCGCAGTGTCATTCGGGT
>JAFAWJ010000823.1 GCA_019242065.1 Chloroflexota bacterium | reverse complement strand
GATAACCGCGGCTGACACTGGATTCTCTATCCAATCAGCACCACGCCGCTGCGCGCCAAAACGTTACAGGGGATTGCCCGCCCGGGCCACGCCGATCCCACGGCTGGCTATACTCCCGAGCGTGAACCCGCGTCCCATGTGGAACGTGCGTCCCCAGCAGCAGCCCCGCTCGGGGCTGATGATGATCGTTACCTGACCACCTGATCGATCACTCAACCACTTAGCCCCGGAACGGACCACTTTCGCCGTTCCGGGGCTTTTTTTGTGTGCTGCTGCGAGGATCTCCATGCATCCGTCATTACTTGCCAGGGGCTTCGTCCTTGGTTTTTCGATTGCCGCCGTCGTCGGTCCGATCGCGCTGCTGTGTGTGCGCCGCACGCTGGCGACCGGCTTCGCGATCGGCTTCGCCTCGGGTCTCGGTGCCGCGACCGCCGACGCCAGCTACGCGGCCATTGCCAGCTTCGGCGTGACCGCCCTGGCGTCGCTCCTGATCGACCAGCGCCTGTGGCTGCGGCTCATCGGCGGCGCGTTCCTGATCTATCTGGGGGTGCGCACGCTGCGTGCGATGCCCGCCGCGCGCGCCGCCGACAGTGCGACCAGCGGCTTGCGGCTGGCTGGCGCCTACTCCTCCACGCTGGGACTGACCCTGAGCAACCCCATGACGATCATGTCGTTCGCCGCCATCTTCGCCGGCATCGGCGCCAGCAGCGCGGACCTGGTGCTGGGCGTGTTCATCGGCTCGGCGACCTGGTGGCTGGTGCTGGCCGGGGCTGTCTCGCGGCTGCGCACGAACGTGACGCCGCCGCGGCTGCGCTGGGTGAACATCGCCTCGGGCGTGCTGATCCTCGGTTTCGGCGTCGAATCAATGATTACGGGAGTTCTGCAGACCTGACGAGTCAGGCGATGGCGCGGCGCCGCCGCTAGGCGATGGTGGTGGGCACGCGGCCGCGGCCGATGCCGATCGGCTCGCCCGTCGGGGGACTCTCGGCACGCCCGTTGTTGACGGTCGTCGCCGCCGCCGCCTCGGAGTCACGCTGCGGGTCGGCCGCGGTGCCCAGCTCGCGCAGCGACTCGAGCAGCTCGTCGAGCTTGGGAACCTCGACGTACGGCTCGAGATTGCTGTGCGCCAGCTTCTGGCCAAAGACTTCCTTCAGGTGAAAGACCGCCGCCGGATTGTTGATGTCGACCTCCACGCGGATCGGCTTGTTCTGGCCGCGCGTCACACGGACCGCTTCGACGGCCGCCGCCGAGATCGAGTGGATATCGATCTTGCCCGCGCTGATCGCCTTGCGCGAGCGGCCCTTGGTCATGTCCAGGGCGTCGGCCACTTTGACGATGCCAGCCTCGAGCGTGAGACAGCGCTCGTTGACGTTGTGCGCCAGAACGGCGTGGACCACTTCAGAGATGATGACCGTCAGCTGCGGCTCGGCGTAGATAGGCGGCAGCTTGCGCCGCAACCAATCGAGCGCGATCGGCACGCTCAGCAGCTCATGGCGATCGCGGTGGATCGACATGCCCACGTCGTGCAGCGCCAGACCGAGCAGGACCACGACGCGCGCGTCGTCCTCGCTCATCGCGTGATCAGTTATGCAGTTGGGTTGAATGTGCGCCTCGATGAGCAGCCGCAGCAGGGTGTCGCCGTGGTGCATCGACGTGCGCACGTGAACCGGCCCATGGTCGTTGACCGCCGCGCGGCGCGACGTGCGGTTGGCCATATACCACAGCGTCTGAATCTCGATGTCCGATTCGAGTAGCTGCAGGACCTGGGCGGAGTGAGAGGCCGGTGCGGCCTCGATACCTAGTTTGATCAAAGTTACGAGAGTCTAACGAAAGATCCTGAGAGCACTCGGTTGATACGTCTTTTCGGCACGCGGCCGCGCGTGTATCGGTGACGAGTACGTTTGGCCCAGCACGTGGCGAGCTTCGTGGAGAAAGGGCACCCTGAACAGACCCTGGCGAACGTGTCAGCAGCGGCCAGCGAGCTCGCAGATGTGGCCGACGGCGTCGTCCCAGCCTTCCGTGTCACCGGCGCTCGCCGAGCGCACCAGGCGGCGGCCGTCGGCGCGCAGCTCCTCGCTCTCGGGCGTTGAATCGGAGCGCGCCAGGATGAAGTTGTTGGCGCGCAGCGCCAGGTCACGACTCGGCGGCTGGGCGCGCAGCATCATGAAGACACCGTCGGCGGCGCCGCGACTGGTCGTATGGGCGCTCTGGCCGGGCGCCAGCGTGGCGTCGGTCGAGGCCGCCTTGGGTGGCTCGATAGACAGCTGTACCGCCTGGAAGACGTACAGGCTGAGCAAGGCGATGAGCGGTACGGCGATGAGCAGCAAGATGCCGGTGCCGCGGTCGAACCCGGAGCGGGGCATGGCCCGCGCATTGGTGGTCGGCACGACGCGGTAGCGCGGACGGCTCGGCTGGTAAGGAACGTACCGCACGCTGAAATTGCCCACGTTCCGCACGGTCGTGGCGGCGGCCGCGACACGTTCGGCGCGCGCGATGCGCGGCAGACGGACCTGGTCGTACACGGCGCGCGTCTGCGGGTCGAGCAGGACGGACTTGGCGACGTTCAGTCGCGCCATGCGCTCGGCGGCGGTCGCCGAACCCGAATTCAGATCAGGATGGAAGGCCTTGGCCAGTCGGCGGTAGGCAGCCTGGATGGTTTCGGCCGGCGCGTCTGAGTCGACGCCGAGGAGGTGGTAGTAGTCGGTTTTCGGATCGAAGGGAACGCGCGGCATAAGTCGGGCGGCGCAGTCGGCCGCGTACCGACGATTTTAGTCCTGCGGCGCGCGGCCTGTGACGAAGTCCCGACCTTCAGATACGGTCATCGTCCAGCGTGTAGCGCGTCATCGCGCTGCGAGCGGGGCAGGATGTAACTGAACAGTGACGAACGGCCGTGGTTATCTGAACATGTCGTTGACCGCCGGGCGCACCAGCTCGCTGGCGCTGCCTTCGGCCAGGGCGCGCCCCAGGCCGCGCACCAGGGCGGCGGGGACGCGATCGACTTTGCCCATCACCAGCTCGGCAGCAGACGCAAGCTCATCGGCGGTGGCCAGCTGGGTGACCCGCAGCTCGTAGCCGGTCGGGTCGGTCTGACCCTCGAAATGGCGCAGCGCTTCGACGCCGGCGACGCCGATCGCCAGGTTGATCTGGCCCTGGCGCCAGGCGCGGCCATGCGTGTCGGTGATGACGACGCCGAGGCGCGCCCCGCCGTTGGCGGCGCTGAGCGCGGTGCGGAGTCGCTCGGCCGAGGCGTCGGGATCGACCGGCAGCAGGGTGGCGTGATCGTCGCCCACGTTGGACAGGTCGATGCCGGCGTTGGCGCATACCAAGCCGTGGAAGGTCTCGCTGATAATGATGCCGCGGTCCATGCGCACGATGCGGCGACTGTGGCGCAGGACCAGCTCCACGACGCGGGCGTCCTTGTCCCAGAGGCTGGCCCACTGGGTGGCGAGTTCAGACGGCAGAACGTCGTCGAGGTTGACCAGGCAGCCCTCGGCTTTGGAGACGATTTTCTGGGTGACGACCAGGATGTCGCCGTCCTGGAGTGGCGTGCCCTGTTGCCGGAGCGCGGCGTCGAGGATGGCGGCCAGATCCGATTCGGGCGTGACTTCGCCAATCCCGAACACAGGCAAGACACTGATGCCGGCGGCCTGTGGCGAGGTCACGCGCTGTGTACCGTGCGCGCGGCGATGACGGCGGGCTGTTGGGGGCGCAGCAGGCCGCGCCAGGCGATCAGTTGTTGCGGGGCAAGTCTCAGCAGGGTGCGCGCCTGCCCCGAGCGGCCCTCGAGTAACCGAGACGGATCTAGTCGCGCGTAGCGCGCCGCCAATCGCCCTTCGACACTGCGCCACTGGCTCGCGTCAGGGTCGTCGACCGCCAGGATCGGCCCGCGCGCCAGCACACGGCGCAGCGGGGGCGTCGATTCGCTGACCGACAGCGACACGCGCGGATTGCGTCGCACGTGCTCGGCCCACTCCGCGGCCGGCGACGGCACCAGCCAGAACGCACGGCCGTCCCAGTCGTACCAGAGCGGCACGCTGGCCGGGTAGCCATCATCCGACAGGTACGACAGGCTGGCCACCAGGGCCTGCATGAGGAAGCCATCCAGCTCGCGTGGCTCGATCGGCCCGGCGCCCACCGCCCAGTATCCGTTCGAGGCATCGTCGCCGATGACGCCGCGCAGGGCCGCCCGCGCGCGATCACCGGGCGTGCCCTTGAGCCGCACGTCGGGCCCGACGATTGCCAGCAGCGCGTGCTCGTCGAGCGGCACTGCCAGGAGCCAGACGCCGGGCTCGAGCTGACCTTCGGCGATGCCCTCGGTAGTCGACGACGCCCAGCCGCTGGCCGGCAGGCGCACGCCCAGAGTCGGCACATAGCGCAGTGGCTGCGTGCCTTCGCGGACCGCGGCCATGGCCAGGCCGTCGCCCTGCTGGATCCACAGCAGGACGGTCTCGCCCAGCTCCTCGACGAGCTGGCTGGCCAGCAGGTCGAAGGCCTGCAGTGG
>JAFAWJ010000248.1 GCA_019242065.1 Chloroflexota bacterium | reverse complement strand
GCCGATGATCCAAACTGCGGCTCGTTGCGTACGGTCGCTGGAACTGAAACGCGAGAGGGTGAGCGGATGATCAACGTCGAGTCGTTGCGGGAACGCTTCGCGGGAACCGTGCTCACAGCCAGTGATGCAGGCTACGACACTGCGCGCGCCGTCTGGAACGGCGCCATCAACCGACGTCCGGCCGTCATCGCGCGCTGCGCGACGACGACGGATATCGCCGCTGCCATTCGTTTTGGTCGTGAACACGATGTGCGACTGTCGGTGCGGGGCGGTGGACACAATTACGGCGGCTACGCGGTATGCGACGACGGTGTGATGATCGATCTGAGTCAGATGAAGCACGTGACGGTCGATCCGGTGGCGCGGCGCGCGCGCTGCGCTGGCGGCACCACGTGGGGCGACCTTGACGCCGCGACGCAGGCGCATGGCCTGGCGGTCACGGGCGGCTTCATCAGCACGACTGGCGTGGCCGGCCTGACCCTGGGCGGCGGCATCGGGTGGCTGACCAAGCAGTGCGGCCTGAGCGCGGACAACTTGCTCAGCGCGGAGGTCGTCCTGGCGGACGGTCGAATGGTGACCGCATCGGCGGACGAGCATCCCCACCTGTTCTGGGCGTTGCGCGGCGGGGGAGGCAACTTCGGCGTGGTCAGTAGCTTCGAGTTCCAGCTGCACGAGGTTGGGCCGATGCTGAATCTGGCGCTGTTCTTCTGGGGCCTCGACAAGGGCGCCGCGGCTTTGCGGCTGAGTCGGGATTTCGTCAAGACTGCCCCGCCCACTATGACGCCGTTCATCGCTGGAATGAGCGCTCCGCCAGCACCATTCGTCCCAGAGGCGTACCACTTCGCCCGCGGCTTCGCCTTGCTGGTGGCCGGCTTCAGCTCCCAGGATGAGCACGCGCGGATCATGGCGCCGGTGCGCGACGCACTTCCACCGGACTTCGAGCTGATGACGCCAATGCCATACACCCAACTCCAGCAGCTGTTCAATGCCGCGGCGCCCTGGGGGCTGCTGGCCTACGAGAAAGCGCTGTATCTGGATCAGCTCAGTGACGACGTGATCTCCGTGTTTACGGACTTCATGCCACGCGCGGCGTCGCCGCTGTCGTTCGTGCCGGTGTTCGATCTGTCCGGTGCCTACCAGACCGTGAGCGACGACGCCATTGCCTTTGGCGGCAGCCGTTCCGCGGGGTATGTCTTCAACATTTCGGCCGGGTGCCCCAGTCCGGAGCTGTACGAGGCGGATCGCGGGTGGGTGCGCTCGTTCTGGGACGCGCTTCGGCCGCACGCCACCGATTCCGGCAGCTACGTGAACTTCATGGCCGAGATCGAGGAGGACCGGGTGCGCGCGGCGTACGGCTCGGCCAAGTACGAGCGATTGGCAAGGATCAAAGCGGAGTACGATCCGGACAACGTCTTCCGCCTGAACGCCAACATCAAACCGGCGCTGCAACCCGCCTGACCGCCGGGCAGAGGCTTCAACATCGAGTCGAGAACCAGCAGGCTGATGAAGAAGCGGAGCCCGCCCACGCCTTCGACTCATCCCTTGTGCCCGCCGAGCACAACGCGGCCGGAGCAGGTTGGAGCTTGATGCCGTCCGAGATCAAACTTGTGGTGTTGACTGACGCGGAACGTGCCGACTTTGCCGAACGCCAGGTGGACGAGGTCGCGCGCGAGCACGTGAATGCGGGCGAGTGGTCGGCGGCAGAGGCGGCGTCACTTGCGCGTGCGCAGTGCGGCGACTTGCTCGCCGACGTACTGCAAGACGCCGGGCATGTGTTCTACAAGGGCGTTGACTCGACCGGCGCGCGGGTTGGATGGTTGTGGGTTGCGCCGGCGCCGAGCATGATCGAAGCCTATGTTGGACACGACCTGTCAGCGGTGCGCTGGCTGTCACAACTCACGGTAGCCGAGACGCTGCGCGGCCAGGGTTATGGCCTGGCACTGCTGCAGGCGCTCCACCAACGCCTGGCCGCCGAAGGCGTGGTGGAGATCTACCTGCGTGTGTACGATTGGAATGAAGTCGCACGGCGTCTGTACCTACGCAGTGGGT
>JAFAWJ010000712.1 GCA_019242065.1 Chloroflexota bacterium | reverse complement strand
TTCCTTCCAGGCGTTGGCCCAGTCGGCTTCGCGGAGCGTGCGCACCTGCAGCGGGCTCACCTCGCGCAGCTGACCCAGCGCCCAGACGGCCTTTTCGAGCTGCGCTCGGCGATCGTCGACGCTGGGGTCCGCCAGGGGCAGGTAGGTTCGCACGGTGACGGGCGTGTCCTGCGGCAGATTGACGATATCCCCGTCGCGCGAGGATTCGACGGCCTGCTCGATGGCCACGCCCTGGCCGTGCTCGGCAAAGGCAGCCGAGACCGACTCGACCGCCTCGGGCTCGACGCGGGTCGTGAATTCCAGCCACAGCTCGTCGGTCATGGGTTCGACCGCCAGCGGACTGTGAAGACCACGGTCTCGGGGCGTTCGATCGACCAGCGGTGCCGCACGCCGGGCGCCCAGAGCGCGTAGTCGCCTGGTTCGGCCAGTAGCGCTTCGCGGCCGTCCCCGAAGACAAGGCGGATGCAGCCGCGCACCAGCACGCTCAGCGTGGTCGCGACGTCGCTGGCGCCCCAGTCGGCGCGGACGTCGCCGAGAGCGTGGGTGCCCCACTTCACCTCGACGTGCGTGGTCGAGGCCAGGCCGGCGTCGGGTGGCATGAAGCTGCCCACGAACCAGCCGCGATACGGGTCGCCGTCGCGCGCGGCGTTGCCAGTCATCACCTGGGTTTCCGTCACCTCAGATGACCCGCTCGTTGCCGCCGTCGACGGGGACCTGGGCGGCGGTCGTTCGCGAGAAGACGGGGCCGCACATCTCGGCCACCATTTCGGCGACGTCGCGACTGGTCACTTCCACGCGGAGGACGTTGTTGCGGCGATACTCCTCCACGCTGAGTCCGTAATTCGCGGCACGGCTGCGCAGCACCTCGTCGGTCCAGAGCCCCGTGTCGAACACCGCGTTCGGGTGCACGATGTTGACGCGGATACCGTCGCCGCCCCACTCCAGGGCCGCCACCCGCGCGAGCTGATTGACCGCCGCCTTCGACGCAGAGTAGGCTGCGGCGCCAGGCCCCGGCGCGGGCACGTTCTTCGAGCCAATCACCACCACACGGCCGTAGCGCGGCGCGCACCGCAACAGCGGATGCGCCGCCGACAACAGCAGCAGGTTGGCGTCCACGTTGATGTCCATGGTCCGCCGCCATTCGGTCAACGCCAGCGACGCGATCCGCGCCGACGACGGAAAAATGCCGGCGTTGAGCACCAGCATGTCCAGGCCGCCAAAGGCCGCAACGCCGGCGTCCAGCGCACGTTCGATGGCCGCCGGCTGACTGACGTCGCACTCCAGTCCCAGAAAATCGGCGCGCTGCCCAAAGACCTCGCAGATGCGCGGGCTGATGTCGAGTCCGATCACGGCCGCCCCGCGGCGCAGCAGGGCTTCGGCGCTCGCCTTGCCAATGCCCGAGGCCGCACCGGTGACCAGCGCGATCTCGCCAGTGAACACCGGGGACGTGCCGCCGCGTCGGAGCTTGGCCTGCTCCAGGTCCCAGTACTCGACGGCGAAAATGTCCGCGGCCGGCAGCGCCCGATAGCCGCCGAGGGCCGTCGAGCGCAGGATGACGTCGAT
Organism: Chloroflexota bacterium; assembly: GCA_019242065.1. The sequence goes on along the minus strand of JAFAWJ010000712.1, from coordinate 5,150 downwards.
GGTCTGGGAGTAGACGTCAAAGGCAATGGCCGCGTCCTGTGACGTGCGTCCGATCGTCAGGACCCCCAGTGACGGATCGACAATCACCCGCGGCGCGGGATCCAGCATCTGCAATGCCGGACCGGTGTGCTCACGAAAATAGGCTTCGTAGCGCTCCTTGAAGCCCCCAACGTCGCGGCCGATCTGCGGCACACGTTTGGTGCGGATCACGTGGTCAGGCGTCACGGGACCCTGCTGCGCAATGTCTTCCAGGTCGGCCCGCTGCGCGAATGCCAGCTCCTTCGGTCCCGCGTGTGTCGCCACGATCATCGGCGCGCGCGCGACCTCCGACACCTCGCGACGCAGGCGTGCCAGCTCGTCACGCTCGAACGCCACTGGTCGTGAAGCGCCACTAGGGATCGACCAGGCACGCTGCGACGCCAGGTACTGCTCGGCCTGGTCGACCAGCGCGATCATCCGCTCGTACGCTTCGCGCGCCGTCGCCCCGAAGCTGAAAAAGCCGTGGTTGAGCAGCACCAGACCCACGGTGCGCGGCGTCACCTCTTTCGGAAAGCGCTCGGCCACGACGCGGGCCAGGTCGAAGCCAGGCATGACGTATCGCACGACGACCACCGAGTCGCCGTAAATGTCGCGCACACGCCGGGCGCCGTCCTCCGTGTTGGTGATGGCCAGCAGTGCGTCGGCGTGGGTGTGATCGACAAACGGGTGCGGCAGCAGCGCGTGCAGGATGGTCTCCACCGACGGCGCGGGCGCCGACGGATCGACCATCGCCGCCCGCAGCTCCTGGACCATCTGTGCATCGGACAGTCGCGACAGCCTGGCCAGATGCAGGACGCGCTCCAATCGCACCGGCGCGAAGCCGGCGGGTTGGATGGTCTCCAGGTCCCAGCCGCTGCCTTTGACATACAGGACGTCTTCGTCGTCGCCAAACACATCCGGCTGGTGAATCTTGACGGACGTGTTGCCGCCGCCGTGCAGCACCAGCGAGTGATCGCGGCCGAGCAGCCGCGACGTGTACACCCGCTGGCCGAGCGGCCCGTCGAAGGCCGCGGCCTCGGCGTCGTTCCACAGACTGTGCATCGATTGACCCTGGAAGGCTAGCGCGTCGCGATTCAGTCGCGCGCGGTCAGGCTCAACGCCTCGCCCGTTTCCACGAGGCTCTTGAGGCTGCTGAGAACCAGCGGCCAGCCCGAGCCGACCGCCCGGAACGTGGGCGTCTCGCCGGGGAAATCGTCGTGGACCAGCGTCAGCCGGCAGCTGTCGCCCAGCGGTTCGATCTCCCAGGTGACGCGCGACGGCGGATCGTCGCGCAGGTCCGGCCGGCGACGGAACGCCCACGTAGTCACCAGCCGGTGCGGCGGGTCCACGGCGAGCACCTTGCCGTCGGCGACCACGTCGCCAACCTGCCGATAGACGATCGGCTCGCCCGCCTGCCAGCTCGACTCGACGCGCGTGTGATGCAGATAGCCCTGGGTGATCTCCGGATCGGTGATGGCCTGCCACAGCCGCGGCGGCGTCGTGCGGATGTATACCTGAAAAACCTGTCGTGGGCGACTGATCGCCGTGCCCTCCAGATGCGCCTTGAGGCCCACGAGGGCGCCGGCCCAGGCCTCGGCGTATTTGCCAATCCAGCGATCGTGCATCAACCGAATGGGCACCGGATTCAGATAGTGGAGCTTCTCACGCCCGACCTTGCGGGTGGCGACCAGTCCCGCGCTCTCGAGGATGCGCAGGTGCTTCATGACGCCGAAACGCGTCATGCCCGGCAGTTGCGCGGTCAGCTCGCCGAGTGTCTGGCCGTCGGCATCAAACAGGCTGTCGAGCAGCAGGCGGCGACTCGGGTCGGCCAGAGCCCGAAAGACCTCGCCGTCGTCGGTCTCAGCGCCAGCGCCTGACCGATCCACCTCGTCGGCCGCCGGCGGCCACGTCGCCGTGCGCGCGGCTGCCGACAGGTGATCCATGGGTCACAAGTCTAACCCCGGTCAACTCAGCCGAGGGCCACGTCGACGAGTGCCCGCGTACGTGCCCAACGCCGACCCATCAGCAGGGTGGCCGGCAGCATGCCGCGGAGTGAGTCCGCCGCTCGGAACTGGACGGCGCGGCGGTGCATGCGCGCCTGCAGCCTGGCTACCGACCTGACCGGCCAGACCCAGTGGTACGCGACGCGCACCGGCATCGCCGGTTGGAGAGCGCGCAGCTCGCGATCTCTGAGGGGTGTGTTCAGCAGTTTGCGCGTCAACCACAGCGCGTACCAGACAGAGCCGGCGACACCTTCCGCCCGCGCAACGTCCTGAATCAGACCCCAGTTGAGACTGCCCGCGTGCCGACGCAGCAGCAGATCCAGGTCCTTCAGCCAGATCAACCGTTCGAATCCGTGCTTGTGCGCGTGGACGCTGAGCTGGACGACCTGGTCTTCAGGTCCGAGCATCAGCGCGCCAGGCACGCCGGGCAGGCTCTCGGCCCGACTCCAGCGTCCGTCCTCGCACACCGTTTTGAGTCCGAGCTGGAGTGGGTCCAGGTGCAGCTCGACGAGTACGCCGTCGGCGTTTTCGAATCGGCGGTGAAAGTGACCCTCATGCCCTTCCTCCGACCGGTGGGGCCGACGGGCGTTTTCAAATGGATCGACGATCTCGTGAAAACCTTCGGCTTCGAGGACGTCGACCGCGGACTGCTCGTCCTGGTCACGAATCGTCAGGTCCAGGTCCGCGTAGGGGCGCAGGCCAATCTCCGGATACAGTGTGCGCGACAGCGCCGGACCCTTCAACACGATCATTGGAATGGCGGCGTCCTGGAACGCGCTCGCGACGCGGCGGAGGTGCAACTCCATGCGCAGCCCCTCGCCGGTCTTGACCAGCGTCAGATGCCGAAGCGTCTGCTGGACTCCGTGGGGCAGCTCCACGTCGCACTCCGCCGCCGCCCGCGCAACGTAGCCGACCACCCGGTGCTCCATCGCGACACGCACCAGCGTGGACCAGTCAGTTGTGGCGACCAGCGCCGCCGAGACCGTCTGACGTGTCGCGTCTGACGGTTCCTGCACGCACAGCCTCAGCGTTGTCGCGATGTGTGTACTGACCGGCGTCCGACTCTGCTCCGTAGAACTCATGCGTGTCCCCTCCTCAACTTGTGACAAGCACCGGCTCCGCGGCGCTGCGCTGCTGGCTGCCAAACTGCAGCTCGAACAGTTCTCGATACATGCCGTCCTGTTGCAACAACTCGGCATGTGTACCCTGCTCCACCAATCGGCCGTGGTCGATCACCAGGATGCGATCGGCCTCCAGCACCGTCGACAAGCGATGCGCCACCACCAGTGTCGTTCGGTTGGCGGCGAGGCTATCCAGGGCGGACTGGACCTCGTGTTCAGTTCTCGCATCCAGGGCGGACGTCGGCTCGTCCAGCAGCAGCACGCGCGGATCACGCAGGATGGCTCGCGCAATCGCGAGTCGCTGCCGCTGACCTTCCGAAAGCTGCGCTCCGCGTTCGCCAAGCTGGGTGTCGAGTCCCTGCGGCAGCGCCTGGATGAAGTCCCACGCGTGCGCGGCGCGCGCGGCGGACTCGATGGCTGCGTCGTCGGCGCCCTCGCGAGCAAAGGCGATGTTGTCTCGCACGCTGGTCGCAAACAGGAAGGTGTCCTGAAACACCATGCCGATCTGCTCGCGGAGTCCAGCCAGCGTCAGGTCGCGCACGTCAACTCCGTCGAGCAGCACGCGGCCCTGATCCGGATCGTAGAAGCGCAGCACCAGCCCCAGCAGCGTGCTCTTGCCGGCACCGCTGGGTCCGACCAGGGCGACGCGTGCGCCGGGCTCGACCTGGAAGGCGATGCCATGCAGCACCGGGGTGTTAACCCGGTAGCCGAAGCTGACGTCGTCAAAGGCGAGTGCACCGCTGACGTGGTGTGGCGCAACGGCGTTTGGTCGCTCGGTCACCAGCGGCGTGTGATCCAGAAAATCGAAGATGCGCTCCGCGGCGCCCAGCGCCTGCTGCGCACCGCCGGCCATCGCGCCGATGATGTTCAACGGCTGGAAAAACAGATTGAAGAAGCTGCGCATGGCGATGACGGTGCCAAGCGTCGTCTGGCCATTGATCACCAGGAAGGCTCCGAACCCAAGCACCACGAGCGTGACGGCCAGTGACAGCACACTCTGGCCTGCCTGCAGGCCGATGCCCATGAACGCCAGACGCATGCGCAGGTGCAGCAGGTCGTGCAGGATCTCGGAGATGCGGTTGGCCTGCGACTGCTCTCGGCCGAACGCGGCCACCTCGCGCATGCCGGATGAGTTTTCCTGAATCTGTTCAGTGAGCTCCGCGGCCTTGTCCTGGGCGCGGCGGCTGGCGGGGCGGAGTGGGCGGGTGACGTACGCCGCCAGCGCGGCTACCAGCGGCGGCGCAATCCCGGCCATCAGCGCGAGCTGCCAGTTCAGCTGGAGCATCAGCCCCACGGCTGAGACGATCGCCACGCAGCTGCCCAACCCGAGCACCACGGTGGAGTAGAAGAAGTCGGCCAGCATGGGCGCGTCGTTGGTGACCAGCGCCATCGTGCGACCGCTGTGCTCGCGGCGCGAGTACGCCAGCGACAGTGCCGCCGAGTGGCGGAACAACTGGCCGCGCAGGTGGACCAGGAAGCGCTCCGAGAGATAACTACGCAATCCGGAGGTGACCTGCTGCGACACTGTGATCGCGATCCACAAGCCAGCGTAGGACACCAGGGTGGGGATCAGCAACGCCATGTCCCGGGCGCCAATCACGTTGTCCACCAGCCGTCGCTCGAGCAGTGGCATGCCCAGCACGAGGATGGGTGTCACCGCCGTTAATAGCATGAGCGGCAGCCAGGTCGTCCAGAACGATTGGAATTCGCCCAGACAGCGGCGGATGATGCGGAACGTGGAGGGGAGCCTGGAAGTCATTCAGTGCATCAAGTGACGGCTGGCGGCGGACTTACGCATTCCGCCGCCGAGCCAACGTATTTTTTCTGTACGTCAGGATTTCCAACAGGGAGCGTCTTGCGGTCGGCAGATGAAGGAGTGATAGACGTCAGAGCTGGAGTGGGTACCAAATCCAGTGACGACACCTCGGGTGAGGTCCTCCATCGGGCCGAGGTCGACGATCTCGGGGGTCTGGTAAGGACGCTTGTGCTGTTCGATAGTCATGTGTGT
>JAFAWJ010000648.1 GCA_019242065.1 Chloroflexota bacterium | reverse complement strand
GTGCTCGACGGCTCCAGCCACGCGCTCGCCTTCCTCGGCTCGATCTTCGGCCAGCCGACGGTCCCACTGGGCATGGATCGCTTTGGCCAGAGCGGCGCCCGCGCCGACCTGTACAGCTACGCCGGCATCGACAGTGGCCACATCGTGAACGCCGCCTTGATCGCCCTGGGCCATTAGCCTTGCCCTGGTCGCGCCGCTGTTCACGAGCCCGCGGCCTTCGACAGTCCCTGCCCTGCGTGCTGGCGGTTTGGCGGCGAATAAAACTCGGCAACGCGGCCCTGAGCGGAGATACTAGCCCTCGTCGGATTCATGGCCAGTCCACGTTCGCGCACCAACGGCAGCCGCTCCAGGCTCGCACAGCCCGCGCCCGCACGCCGCACCAGTCGCGGCGCCTGGTGGTCGGTGATCATGGGCGCCCTGCTGATCGTCGGCCTGAGCTGGCTGGTCTCGCTCGAACCGGACCACTCCCAGTTCCTGGTCGCCAGCTCGTTGCTGTTCGCGCTCGCCGAGGGCATCGTGCTGGCCTTCGTCGCCGCCCTGTGGGGCAGCCGCGGCCTGTCGTACTCGGTCGCCGCCGCCGTGCTGACGGGCATCATCGCCACCGGCGCCCGCTGGGAGCTGGTCTACGTCCAGACCTCGCGAGCCGCCCAGACACAGGATCTGTTCCTCGATCTCGGCTTCACGATCGCCTACGCGATCCTGGCCGGCATCATCGGCGCCACGATCCTGCGCGAACGACTCTCAGGTCTGATGCCCCAGCGTTAGATTGTGACGTCCGCATGACGCCTTTTCGGCGCGTGTGACGCTTTTTCCGGCCCGCCGTGACGGTCGGTGTGACGGTTCGTGATTACGCTTAGACGCGGATGAATGCGAGCGCGGGCGGCGGCGTGCAGGCGACAGCAGACACGGCGATATCGTGTGGTGCCCACAAGCACCAGGGGTGTGCGCCCTCGTGACCCAGCAGCCAGCGCTTGCGCTCGAGCCCGCCACCGTAGCCCGTCAAGCTGCCATCAACGCCGACCAGTCGATGGCACGGAATGATGATCGAAATCGGATTGCTTCCGTTGGCGCTGCCGACCGCTCGCATCGCGCGCGGCTTGCCCAACTCCGCGGCCAGCTCGCCGTACGTCACCGTCGTCCCGTAGGGGATCGTCCGCACCATCTCCCAGACGCGCTGCTGAAAGGTCGTCCCGCGCACTTGCAGCCGCAGGTCAAACGCCGTCAGACGGCCGCCGAAATACGCCTCCAGCTGCTCGGCGACCTCAGGAAAGCCTGAGTCGTCGCGCGACCAGGCCGGGTCGACGCGGACCGATCTCGGCGAGTCCGCAAAGCCGAGGCCAGCGAGCGCCTCCGTCTCGCCCCAGGCCACCAGGTCGCCGATCGGCGAGGCAATCACCGCGTAGCGCACCCGCCCAGGGTAGCGGTCGGGTCGAGCGGGTCGCGAACCGGATCCACCCCTCCGGACGTATGTATTGCAGAAAGAGGCGGGTTGCCTCTTCGGGGCAGGGAACGGCGGGCTCGTCGACAAGTGGAGGACACGAAGCACATGGCCATGGCTGGTCGTAAGGACTGGGTCCAGGCGGACCTGCGCTGCATGATGTGCGGACGCATCATCGGCCGCCTTGTTGGCCCCTTGCCGCCAGGCGACCCGGTCAACCGGTCGCCGGCCGGCCGCCCGCAATTTGCCGCGTTTCGGCCCGCCGATGCTGGCGTCCCAGCCGTTCGATTGATGGGCGGCGAGCAGTTCCGCTGTACGACCTGCGGCGGCGCCGTGATGATGGACGAACTCGAGACCTTTTCGACCTACGCCGAAATCGAAGAAGAGCTCGACGAGCGCCCCCGCCGCGGCCGCCCGCCGAAGCCGTGGCGACGCAGTCCGACGCCTCCCAACTGGTTCGAGGCCCTGGGCGTGGCCGGCTAGAGGACCGTCAGCCCGGCTTGCCGAGTTGTCGGCGCCGATTTCGGCTCCGCAGCATCGCTTCGCCGCCTGCCGCAAGCCGGCAGTTCTGGCGTGACGGTCCTCTACGGCATTTCGTTCGCCAGGTTGTCGACCACCTCGGCGTTCGGCAGCCGCGCCAGGATCTCGGGCGCGGCGATCACCTTGAAGGAGCGGCTGCCACCCCCCAGCACCACCCGCTCGCGCGCCATCACCCGCCCGTCGATCCACACTGGCAGTTCTGGCGGCAGCCCGAAAACCGTCACGCCGCCAATT
>JAFAWJ010000643.1 GCA_019242065.1 Chloroflexota bacterium | reverse complement strand
GGACACGGGCAGCACCAAGAGCGAGGTCCTGCGCTGGGCGGCGGAGGTGTTGCCGAATGGCGTGCGCTTCGTTGGCGGCCACCCGATGGCCGGCAAGACCGAGACTGGCCCCGACGCGGCCGACGCCAAGCTCTTCCAGGGCGCCGTGTGGTGCCTGGCGCCGCTGCCGACGGCGCAGCGCGACGCGATCGACGAGGCGGTGGCGCTGGTCGAGTCGCTGGGCGCTTCGCCGTACTTCCTGGACCCGTCGGAGCACGACGGGCTCGTGGCCTCGGTCAGCCACCTGCCGTATCTGATGTCGGTGGCGCTGATCCGACACCTGGGCGTGGAGCGCAGCTGGCGCGAGACGGCCTCGCTGGCCGCCGGCGGCTTCGCCTACACGACGCACCTGACCGACAGCGACCCGCAGATGTTCTACGACATCATGCGCACCAACCAGGACAGCATCACCCGCCGGCTGGACCTGTACATCAACGAACTGCTGGCGCTGCGGGAGATGATCGTGGCCGGCACGCCGGAGCTGAAAGCCGCCTTCGAGCAAGCCCGCACCCTGCACCAGGACTGGCTGGCAGGCCGAGCGCAAGGCCAGGCCGCCGCCGAAGGCGAAAATCCCCTACCGACCACCCGTTCAATGCTGACAGGCAGCCTGTTCGGCAACTTTGGTCGCAGAGGTAACGACAGGTCGTAAGCGGTAAGAGCCCCTGACCCGTTGCGCCACCTTGAGGAACCCGCGCATCGCGGGTTCCCTCATAAGAACAATCAGCTGACGTCGACCGTGGCGCCCGCGTCGCGGAGTTTGCCTGCGGCGGCGTCGGCGGCATCTTTGGCTACGCCTTCAAGGACGGACTTGGGGGCGGCTTCCACCAGGTCCTTGGCTTCCTTCAGGCCCAGGTTGGTCAGTTCCCGCACGACCTTGATCACTTCGATCTTCTTGGCGCCGAAGTCCTTCAGGACCACGTCGAACTCGGTCTGTGCCTCGACAGGTGCTGCTGCCGCGCCACCATCGCCGGCACCGCCGCCAGCGGCCACCGGCGCGGCCACGGCCGCCGCCGAGACGCCCCACTCTTCCTCGAGCCGCTTGACCAGGTTGGCCAGGTCGAGCACCTTCAGATCGCCCAGGTTTGCCACCAGCTCATCAACAGTTGCCATGTGTTCCTCTCCTGTGGCGGCCTCGCCGCCCTGTTCTTCAATCTGTTCACGGCGCGCCGCCAGCAGGCGCGCCAGGCCTGCCAGGGGCGCGGACAACACGCTGACCGTGCCCTGCAGCGGGCTGACGATCATGCCGAAGACCCGCCCGCGCAACTGCTCGGGCGCCGGCAGCGACGCCAGCTGCTCGACTTCCTGGGTATCCAGGCGTCGCTCGCCCAGCAGCGCCGACTTCAGCAGGAACGCGCGATTGACGCGCGTGAAGTCATGCAGCGCCTTGGCGGTCGCCACCGGGTCACTGCCGAAGGCGAAGGCGGTCGGGCCGACCAGGTCGGGCACGATGCCAGTGCGACCAGTGCGCTCGGCGGCGAAGCGAGCCATCGTGTTCTTGGCGATGACGTACTCGACGCCGAGCGGTCGCAGGCGGCCGCGCAGGTCTTGCAAGTCGGAGACGCTGAGACCGCGGTACTCGGTCAGGACGGCGATTTCGGCGCCGGTCAGTTTGCCGACGAGGGAATCGACCTCGTCGTCTTTTTCGGCTCTGGCGCGAGTGCGGCTTTTGACCACTAGGCAGCTCCTCTCATTGGGGGTCGACTCACCCACCCCCCGACCCCCTCCCTCTCTGTCCAGAGAGGGAGGGGGAGCAATATATCCGGATAAAAAAGACCTCCGTCGGGCGAGGGACGGAGGTCGGCCACCTTCGAAGTGTGGGACGCTTGTCGCCTCGGCAGGTTGACGTTCGTCGTTACGCCCTCGCGGGCACCGGCGGTCTTCGGCTATGAACTTGTGCGTGGAGTTTACGCTTCGCTGCCGGCCAGCGCCAACGTGAGCGCGTTGTCGAGCTCGATGGACGGCCCCATCGTCGAGGCGATGTTGAACGTCTTCAGGTACGTGCCTTTGGCGCCCGTCGGCTTGGCGCGCACCACGGCGTCCACCAGGGCGGCGATGTTTTGCAGGATTTTTTCCTCGTCGAAGCTGATCTTGCCCACCGGCGCGTGGATCACACCCGTGCGATCGACACGGAACTCGACCCGGCCACCTTTGATCTCGCGGATGGCGCGCCCGATGTCTGGGGTGACGGTGCCCGAGCGCGGATTCGGCATCAACCCGCGCGGGCCGAGCACGCGGCCGAGGCGACCGACCATGCCCATCATCTCAGGCGTGGCCACCGCGACGTCGAAGTCGGTCCAGCCACCCTGGATGCGGGTGACCAGCTCTTCGCCGCCGACGACGTCCGCTCCGGCGGCTTCTGCCTCGCGGGCCTTGTCGCCCTGGGCAAACGCCACGACCCGCTGGGTGCGACCCGTGCCCGCGGGCAGCACGGCCGAGCCGCGCACCTGCTGGTCGGCGTGCTTGGGGTCGAGCCCGGTGCGAATGTGCAGCTCGACGGAGCTATCGAACTTGGTGAAGGCAATGTCCTTGAGCAACTTCACGCCGTCGTCGGGCGTGTACTGCTTGAGGGCGTCAACCTGGTCGGCGGCGGCGCGATACTTCTTTCCGTGCTTCGGCATGCTTATTCCTGAACCGCCACACCCATGCTGCGCGCCGCGCCCTCGATCATGCGCATGGCGGCTTCGATGTCGTTGGCGTTCAAATCCTTCATTTTGATCTCGGCGATCTCACGCACCTTGGCGCGCTGGATTGTGCCGGCGACGACGCGGCCCGCGTTGCCACTGCCCTTGTCGATGTTGGCCGCCTTCTTGATCAGGTCGGCGGCCGGCGGCGTCTTGGTAACGAAGGCGAACGAGCGATCCTCGAAGATCGTAATCAGGGCCGGAATGATCATGCCCGACTGGCTGGCGGTGCGCTCGTTGTACTCCTTGAGGAACGCCATCATGTTGATGCCGTGTTGGCCCAGGGCCGGGCCGACCGGCGGCGCCGGCGTGGCCTTGCCCGCGGGCAACTGAAGGGTGAGGACGGCTCGGACTTTCTTGGCCACTAAACGATCCGCTGGACCTGGAGAAAGTCGAGCTCCACGGGAGTTTCACGACCGAAGAACGAAACGAGCACTCGCACCTTGCCCTTCTCGGGGTTGATGTCGTCGACGACGCCGATGAAGTCGGTGAACGGGCCGTCGACCACTTTGACGCGCTCGCCCTTGGTAAAGCTGACCTTGACCTTGGGCGGCTCCTGGCCAATCTTCTTGAGGATCTTTTTGACCTCGTCATCCTGGAGCGGAGACGGCCGCGTGGTCGTACCGACAAAGCCAGTCACGCCGGGCGTGTTGCGCACGACGTACCAGGCGTCGTCGTCCATGGCCATCTCGACCATGACGTAGCCCGGGTAGACCTTCTTCTGGACCGTCCGCCGCTGGCCGTCCTTGATCTCGATCTCCTCCTCGGTGGGAATGACCACCTGGAAGATCTTGTCCTGGACGCCCATCGACTCGATGCGGTGCTCGAGATTGGTCTTCACCTTGTTCTCGTAGCCCGAGTACGTATGGATGACATACCACTTGTGTTCGTCACCGGCAGCGCCGTTGCTGCTGTCGGTCATGCTCATTTGATCGACCACTGGTGTTCCTAGAGACCTCCGCCTCCCTGCAGACCGAGCAACCAACGGAACAGCTCCTGGAACAGGAAGTCGATCCCGCCCAGGAAGATACCCACCGCTATGGAAAATGCCAGTACCACCGCGGTCAGGTTGATGGTCTCACGCTGAGTCGGCCAGGCGACTTTGCGGAGCTCGGATCGCACGTCATGAATAAAGTTGAGCGGGTTGCCTCGGCCACGGCGGCCACCGGCACCCGCCAGGGGCATGGGTCGCGAGGCTGGGGCACTCGTAGATGCGGTCGATCCGCGGGACCGACCGCCGCTGCCGGCGCCGACCGCGGTACCCCGAGCCTTATTGGTTTGTGTGCTCCTGGTCTGGGCCACGGCGGGCATCCTTTCACTGTATCCGGGGCGTGCAACAGCGGACACAGCGGCGCCCGGCGTGCCGCGAATTCTATCACGCAGCGCAGGCCCGGCTGCCAGGTTAGGCTGGCGAGCTGGGCGCCACCAGGCGGGCGACGGTCACGAAGCCCGTGTGCCCGACCATCTCGTGCTCGGGGCGCACCGCCTGACCCTGGATGTGCCAGCCGCGCAGCAGGACTTCGTGGGTCTCGATCTGCACAAACTGGCGTGCGGCGCGTACGGCGTCGACGAGCTGACTGGCCTGGACGATGGACGGCGTGTAGGCGGCGAGCCAGCCGCCTGGCTTCAGCGCCGCCGGAACGTGCGGCAGCACACGCCACGGCTCGGGCAGGTCCAGGACGACGCGGTCCAGGTCGGCATCCTGGATGCCGCTGTAAATGTCGTGTTCGCGCAGGAGCAGCGTCGCCGGCGGCGAATCGGCATAGGTGTGGACGTTGCTGAGCGCGAGCTGCAGGAAATCGGCGCGGGTGTCGTAGCCAATGACCTCGCCGCGGTCGCCCACGGCCCGCAGCAGCGCCAGGGTCAAGGCGCCCGAGCCGACACCTGATTCGAGGACGCGGTGGCCGGGGCCAACGTCGGCCCAGGCCAGCAGGTGGGCGGCGTCTTTGGGGTA
>JAFAWJ010000625.1 GCA_019242065.1 Chloroflexota bacterium | reverse complement strand
GCGCCGCCTGCTCATGGAGGCGCCCGGCACCTATCACCACAGCATCATGGTCGGCAATCTGGCCGAACGTGCCGCGGAGGTCATCGGCGCCGATTCGTTGCTGGTCCGCGTGGCGGCCTATTACCACGACATCGGCAAGCTCGAGCGGCCGTGGGCATTCATCGAAAACCAGGCCGACACCAAGTCCAACGTGCACGACACCCTCGATCCGCAGGCCTCGGCCCAGATCATCTGCGCCCACGTCACCGACGGTGTCAAGCTGGCCGACAAATACGGCCTGCCGCCGCGGATCCGCGAGATGATCCCCCAGCACCACGGCACGCGCATGATCAGTTTCTTCTATCAGCAGGCCGCTGAGCGGACGACGGAAACCGTCGACGCCACCCCGTTCACGTATCCCGGCCCGCGGCCGCAGAGCCGCGAAGCCGCGATCCTGATGCTCTCGGACAGTACCGAGGCCGCCGCCCGAGCCGCGCGCGACCACTCGCGTGAGGCTATCGAGCAGCTCGTCGACCACATTGTCCGCCAGCGACTCGAAGAAGGCCAGTTTGACGATTGCAATCTCACGCTGCGCGATCTGACGCGCATCAAGCAGTCGTTCGTGACGCTGCTGACGGGCATTTATCACCCGCGCATCCCCTATCCGCCGGCAAGCGAGGTCCGCCCCGGCCCCACGCAACCGCACATCGCAGCGTCCGCTTGAGCGTCGACTTCTCCGTCGAAGACGGTCTCCTGGCGACCTGGGACGAGCCGCGCATCACGGCGCTGGTCAGTTCGATCGTCGCCCGTGAACTGCCCGCCACCGCCGACTACGTGATCAGCGTCCACCTGGTCGGCGACGCGACCATTCGCGAGCTGAATGCGGAACATCGCGGACAGGACGTCGTCACCGACGTGCTCTCGTTCCCGCTCTATGAGCCAGGCTTCGTGCTGCCCGCGGGCGAGCCCGTCAACCTGGGCGACGTCGTCGTCGCGTACCCGACGGCCGTGGTCCAGGCCGACGAGTACGGCCACTCGGTCGAGCGCGAAGTTGCCTACCTGGTCGCGCACGGTGTGCTGCACGTGCTGGGCTACGACCACGAAGAAGCGTGGGAGCGCGAGCGCATGCGACGCAAAGAGGAGGAGGCGCTGCAGCCGCTTGGCTTTACCCGCTAGCGAGCCTGTCGCGGCTCGGCCCCAGAAGCTGCGGCGCGTGGTGCGATCGTTCGGCTATGCGGTCGAGGGCCTGGGGGTCATGCTGCGCACCCAGCCGAACTTCCTGGTGCACTTGACGGCGGCGGTCGTGGTCATCGTCCTCGGGATTGTCGTCCGACTGACGGCCGCTGAGTTCGCCCTGGTGGCCCTGACGATCGCCGTGGTTCTCGTCGTGGAATGCCTGAACACCGCCGTCGAGAGCATGTGCGACCTGGTTTCTCCAGGCTTTCACCCGCTGGTCAAGCGCGCCAAAGACGTCTCGGCCGCCGCCGTCCTGATCGCCGCCGCCGCCTCAGTAACAATCGCCGCGCTGCTGTTCTTTCCCCACGTGCTGACGTTCTTGTCCGGACGTTAGCCGTGCCACTTCCAGACCACGGTGCCCCAGCTCAACCCCGCCCCGAAGCCGCTCATGACTACCGTCGAGCCTGGCTGCACCAGCCCCTCCTCCACGGCCTCGCACAGCGCCACGGGAATGCTCGCCGCTGACGTGTTGCCATACCGCTCGACATTCGAAAACACCGCGCCGCTATCCACCTTCAGCCGCTTGACGGCGTGGTCGATGATGCGCGTGTTGGCCTGATGCGGGATCAGCACGTCCAGGTCGTCGGTGGTCAATCGCGCCGCGTCGAGCGCCTGCACGACCGAGTCAGGCAACACGCGGGTGGCGAAGCGGAACACGTCGCGACCCTGCATCTTGACATAATGACTGCGCTCGGCCACGGTGTCGGCCGACGCCGGCTGGCGACTGCCCCCCGCCGGCACGTACAGACTGCACGCCCCCGCACCGTCGCTGCCCAGCACAAACGACAGCAGTCCGCCCGGCTCGTCCGTGGGCTGCAGCAGCACCGCGCCCGCCCCATCGCCAAACAGCACGCACGTCGAGCGGTCCTGCCAGTCCAGGATGCGGGTGAACACCTCGGCGCCGATGACCAGCACGTTGCGATACGCGCCGGTCGCGATGAATTGACTGCCAGTCGCCAGACCGTAGATGAAGCCGCTGCACACCGCGTTCAGGTCGACTGCCGCCGCCCGCGGCGCGCCGAGCGCGTGCTGCACCAGCGACGCCGTGGCCGGCATGTTGCTGTAGTCCGGCGTGCAGGTGGCGACGATGATCAGGTCCAGGTCCTCCGGCGCCGCGTTGGCCTTCTCGAGCGCCGCGCGTCCGGCGTTGACCGCCAGCGAGCACGTGGTCTCCTCAGGCGCGGCGATGCGGCGTTCGCCGATGCCGGTCCGCGCGCGGATCCACTCGTCCGAGGTGTCGACCAGGTCGGCCAGCTCCGAGTTGGGCATGATCCGCGCTGGGAGGTACTTGCCCCAGCCGCCGATCCGAACGTACGGGTGACTACTCAAACCGGCTCACGACGAGGGCCGTGTTGTGTCCGCCGAAACCGAACGAGTTGGACAGCGCCACGTCGACGTCTTGGGCGCGCGCCACGTTCGGGACGTAGTCGAGGTCACACTCCGGATCGGGGCTCTCGTAGTTGATGGTTGGCGGCAGACAACCCTCCAGGATGCTTTTGATGCAGATGATCGCCTCGATGGCTGCGCTCGCACCGATGAGGTGGCCAGTCATACTCTTGGTCGACGACACCGGTGGGACGTGCTCCCCGAAGACGGACCTGATCGCTTGAGTCTCGGTGCGGTCATTGTGCGGGGTCGAGGTGCCGTGCGCATTGATATATCCAATATCGCTCGGGTTCAGGCCGGCGCGTGTGATCGCCAGACGCATCGCGCGCACGGCGCCCTCGCCGCCTTCGCTCGGCGCCGTGATGTGGTACGCGTCGGCGGTCGACCCGTAGCCGGCGATTTCCGCGTAGATGCGCGCGTCGCGTTGCCTGGCGTGCTCTAGGTCCTCCAGCACCAGGATGCCGGCCGCTTCGGCCAGGACGAAACCGTCGCGCTCGGCATCAAACGGGCGGCTGGCGCGCTGCGGCTCGGCGTTGCGACGGGACAGCGCTCGCATCGAGTCGAACGCCGCCAGCCCGATGCGGGTCACCGGTGCTTCGGAGGCGCCGACGATCACCACGTCGGCTTCGTCACGCTTGATGAGCTCGGCGCCCTCGCCGATGGCGTGCCCGGCCGTCGCGCAGGCGCTGGCCACCGCAAGGTTCGACCCCTTGGCTCCTGTCTGGATGGAGATCATGCCGGCCAGCATGTTCGGCAGCATCATTGGGACGACGAACGGACCGACGCGGTCCGGACCACGCGTATGCAGCGTGATCGCCGCGTCGACGATGGTCCCGATGCCGCCGATGCCACTGCCGACCAGCACGGCCACGCGTTCGGCGTTGTCGGGGCCGATCTTCAGTTCGGCGTCGCGGACGGCCTCCTGCGCGGCGACGAGCCCCAGTTGGAGGAAGCGATCCATGCGGCGAGCTTCCTTCTTCTCGAGAAACTGGGTCGGATCGAAGCCTTTGACCTGTCCGGCGAAGCGGACGTCGAGGTCGTCGATCTCGAAGCCCTCGACCGTGGCGACGCCCGACCGTCCATGAATGATGTTGTCCCAGGTGGTGGGCACGTCGAGGCCGACCGGGGTCAGCGCACCCATACCTGTAACCACAATGCGACCAGATGGCATCTTGTCGCGGGAGTATAGCGCTGGTAAATACTGTATCATTCGCCAGCCTCGCGTTAGCACTCCGGCGCGGAGAGTGCTAAGCCTCCGATCCGTCGTGCGAACATTGTGACCGAGCTGACCCCCCGCCGAGAGCGCATCCTCCGACACGTCGTTCAGGAATACGTCGCGCTGGCTCAACCGGTCCCGTCCGACCTGATCGCGCGCAAATACGAAGCCGACCTGTCGCCGGCCACGGTCCGCAACGAGCTGGCCGCGCTGGAAGAGGCCGGGCTGATTGCCCAGCCGCACACCTCGGCGGGCCGCGTCCCGACCGATCGCGGCTACCGCCACTTCGTCGAGCTCCTGATGCAGGAGGAGCGCGAGCTGGCGCCCGCCGAACGGCGCACGCTGCGCCAGCAGTTCAACCAGCAGGCCGCTCTGGGCGCGGATTCGACGCATCTCGCGCCGTCGCTGCTCGCACGTACGCTGCACAGCGCCGCGGTCGCCACCCGGTCCGTGTCGTCGCACGCGCGTGTGCGCCGGATCGAGCTGGTGCCGCTCGAAGACGACCTCGTCCTGGTGACGCTGCTCATGCAGTCGGGTGGGGTGCGCCAGGTGGTCCATCGCGCCGAGACGGTGCTGGAGCGCGCCGATCTGGCGCGCCTGAGCAATGAGCTCTCGGAAATACTGGCCGACAAGACCCCTGGCCAGGCTCGCCGCTCGCTGCGGACGCTGAGCGATGCGGCTCGCCCATTCGCGACCGCGGCCATCCGTCTGCTGCAGCAAGCGCAGGATCAAACGCTCGCGGCAGTCACCCTCGAGGGCCTGGCGCAGTTGCTGTCACAGCCCGAATTTGCCCAGAGCGAAAAGCTGCGGCCGATCATCGAAGTGCTCGAGCAGCAGCCCTTGCTGGCCCGCTTCCTGGCCGAATCGCTGGCCAGCCCCGGCGTCCAGGTCATCATCGGCGCCGAGAACCGCCTCGAGCAGATGCGCGACGCGGCCCTGGTGTTGACACGCTACGGCACCGAGGAAGACGCGTGGGGCGTCCTGGGTGTGCTGGGGCCGACGCGCTTGCCGTACTGGCGCGCCGTCCCGATGGTCCGCTTCGTGGCCGAGCTCATGGACATGATGGACAGCCCCGAACGCTAATCCCACTTGTAAGTTCGCCAGACTCGGTTAAGCTTCTGATCCAGACCCCACCCTTTTCTCTCACAGACCATGCCTCCTCGATCGACCACCAAACGCGACTACTACGAAGTCCTGAGCGTTGCGCGGACGGCGTCCGACGACGACATCAAAAAGGCCTACCGGCGCCTGGCGCTGCAGTACCACCCTGACCGGAACCAGGCGCCCGAGGCGACGGAGCGCTTCAAGGAAGCCACGGAGGCCTACCAGGTCCTCTCCGACACCGAGAAGCGCAGCATGTACGACCGCTACGGCCACGCCGCTTTCGAGCGCGCCGGCGGCACGGGCACGGTCGATTTCAGCAATTTCGTCGGCCTGTCGATCGAGGACCTGTTCGAGTCGTTCTTCGGCACGGCGGGCGGTGGGCGTACCCGCCAGCGCGTCCAGCGCGGTCAGGACCTGCGCTACGACCTGCACCTGACCCTGGAAGAGGCGGTCTTCGGCACCAGCAAAGAGATCAGCCTGACCAAAAACGCCACCTGCAAGAAGTGCTCGGGCAGCGGCATGGAGCCCGGCACCCAGCCCACGAAGTGCACGCGCTGTGAGGGCAGTGGCGAGATCCGCCGCGTCCAGCAGTCGATCTTCGGTCAGTTCGTCAACGTGACGCTGTGCGATCGCTGCAATGGCGAAGGCCAGATCATTGCCGACCCGTGTACCGAGTGCCAGGGCCGCGGCATGGTGCGCAGTCGGGTGAACGTGATGGTCGAGGTGCCGCAGGGCGCCGACGAGGGCATCCAGTTGCGGCTGACGGGGCAGGGCGAGCCCGCTCCGCGCGGCGGTGTCGCCGGCCACCTATACGTGGTGCTCCACGTCGAGCCGCACCGCTTCTTCAAACGCCAGGGCAACGACCTGCTGCTCGAGATGCCGATCAACATGGCCCAGGCTGCCCTGGGGGACGAGTTCTCGGTGCCCACGCTCGACAACAAAGAGGTCAGCCTGAAGGTTCCGGCGGGCACCCAGAGCGGTCGCATCATCCGCGCGCGCGGTGAAGGCGTCCCATACCTGCGCGAGCACGGCCGCGGCGACCTGCAGGTCCACATCCGCGTGCGTACGCCCACCGACCTGAACGAGGAACAAAAGAAACTCCTGCGCCAACTGGCCGGCACGTTCGGTTCGACGCAGAATACGCCGACCGAAAACAAGAGCTTCTTCTGCTCATCCGTCAGGTCGGTTGGCGTCCGTACCTTCAGGTGGACCTGCAGGTCGCCGCGGCCGTGCTCGCGCAGGTATGGGACGCCTTCACCGCGCGCGCGGATG
>JAFAWJ010000610.1 GCA_019242065.1 Chloroflexota bacterium | reverse complement strand
TCACGAGCACCTCCAACGGAGCTGCCCCCTGGTGTCCAGGTCAGGCTGCCGGTTGAACATTGCATTGCCGCACCGCCGACGGGAGCAACTCGAGCGGGGCTCCGAGGGTGTCCTGCACGCGGCCCCGCAGTACCAGCAAACGAGCGTATTGACGCGTGTTGAACGGATAGGTTGCGTTCGCTCGGGGGCGAAAGCCGAAGCGGTAAGGCTGATCGTGATCAGCCGACCCTTGACCGTCCAGCGAGCCTGTGGCGATCCCCGCGGACGCGGAGGAAAAAGGAGACATCTGCGTGGCAACCGTCCTTTCCGACCGGGCTCTTGGGCGAGCAGCGGTCTGGTGTCCCCACTATGCGCTCCCAGACGCCAGAAAACAGCGGTCGCGCTGCGCCCAATGCCTGCGCTTGGGTGCGCTCCGGTGCGCCTTCTTCAAAAAGCCTTCAGAAGGACCGAGCGGGGTGCCGAACTCCGGTGAGTTCGAACCTGGTTTGCTTGCCTGATGCCGGCCACGCGAAGATCGCTTCAGGGGAAGGGTCGCGTTCGAAGGCGGCACCGAGATAGCTGGCCCCAGACGACCCGCACGCTGATTCTGGCTGCGTCCGTCGGCCGACGTTTGCCTCATCCTACACCCTGGAGATCGAATTACCACGTCAGTAGCGAACTGAAGATGTCCACGCAGACCGGAATGGGTCGCGCTTCGAGGCATCAGGGCGTCGCGGCGGCAGACCTACAGTCGAAGGCAGGCTGCCATCCGTCGACGGCGCGAATGGGTGGCTCAACTCGCAGCCGTCGACACGGTGCTCGCCACCGCCGCGTGCGTCATGGTGGTGGCCTCTTTCGTTCTGACGCTGATTGCCGCGCGGTTTGAGCTTGGGCACCGACGCATCGTCAGGAACTTGCGCGAACGCGAGGCGGGTATCGTCGTCCAGTGCTGCGTGGCCTCGAACGGTTGCGGGTGGCAGCGGCTAAGCATCGCGCGCTGCGTCGCTGGGCGCGTGATTTTGGCGCAACGACGATGCGCCCGTTCGGTTGCATCTTCACCCAGGGGTTCCGAGGCAGGCCGCGATCGAGCGTGTCCAGCGTTGCCTGCATCGTGTGCTAGAGGCCGCCGATGAACACCTCTACGTCACGCGGCTGAGCGAGTTGGGCGTAGTAACTGTCGCGCTTTACGTCAAAGTCCTGGGGTAGATCCTCGTCAGGATTGCGGTAGCGGTCGGCGCCGACGGCCCCCATCCCCTCGCAGCGCAGCCGTTCTCGCAGCTCGGCAGGACACAGATCTCGTAATTGATGCATCGACGCGCTGACTGCCCTTCGCATCTTTGTGCACCACCAGTTCCCGATCGCCGGCGGCACCACGCCGTGCAACGGTACCTTCTCGCGCATGGGATACAGGCGTTGGCTACTCTCGTCGAGGTTGCTGCTGACGGTGAACGTACCCCCAAAGCGCTACTGATTTCTGGCAGGTTGACACCCCCGCGCAGACCAGTCGAATTGCACCTGCGCTTGCCGCGCGGGCGCCGTTGGTGTATCTCTGCTAGACGTGCGCCTCCAGCTCAGTCGTAGCTTCTCTGGCAGCCATCTTCGGCCGTGCCTCGTCGATGCTTGTCCGTGCGGTAGGCATCTTCGGCCTTGACCATCACGACGCCCGCCGCGCTCGAACCAGCGCACGTTGGGCAGTCACGTCGATGGACCTGGCACGCGCGTCCGATGGGGATGGTCATCGGCGGACTGATCGCCGCCGCTCTGCTGCTGATCGGCGAGTCCGCCCCAAGCTGGTTGCCCGTGCGCTTCGTACTCGAGGTCAACGATGGTCAGGTCGTGCTCGATGTCGACGGTAGCCAGCACGCCTTCAATCCACCCGCGCCGGCGCCATGGACGCGCGTTGAGCTGGTTCAGCCCGATCCCACCCAACGTGAGTACCAGGTCGATGGCAGCGACGTCACGTCACGCAAAGATCGTGACCCCGACGAGATTCGCGCCATGGAGGCCAGCCCGCTGTACCAGGTAGCTGCCTGGCTTCGCGACGAGAACAGCTATAGCCGTTGGGACGACGTGAAACTCACCGACCTGGCCGATGGTCATGTTGTCGCGGTGGGTCGCGAGGCAGTAGAGGCGGCAGCCTTGCCGACCGCATTCCGTCTCGAAGCCAGTCTCCACCGCCCCGAAGGCCTGTCGCAGATCGACTTGCGTACGGATCAGCCACCGTTCCATGGCGTTTTCGAGATCGGCCGCAACCGCCGCTCCATTAGCTGGTCGATCGGCAAGAACGGCAGCGATCAGGTCGCTGACTGGTTGTTCCCCGAGCAGCCCGCTCCGTTCGCGGCTGAGCTGCTGCAGTTGTTGGGCCGCAGCGCGATCGCCGGTTATGCCCTGCTGCTGGTAGCCTGGGCCGCCGGCTGGCTGGTGAGTCGGTTGGCGCGAGGGCGTGGATCGTCGGTCGGCGCTGTACATGGTTCGGCACCCGACGGCGACTCTGGCTTGGGCTCGCCGCCATCGTCGTGGTCCAGCCGCTCTGGCAGGCTGGCGCGAATTTCGATCGTGGTCGGTGTCAGTGTCCTCTGGCTGACTGCTGCGAGCTGGGTAATGATCCGTCTTTATCACCAGCTCCCGCACGTCGTTGACGCCGTCGCTTACTACCTCGAAACCAACATGCTGCGCTCGGGCCGGCTCTGGTGGGATCCACCGCGCAGCATCAACTACCTGAAAAGCTATTTCGAAACAGTGATGGACGGCCGCTGGTTTGCGCAGTATCCACCGGGTGCCCCAGCCATCTACGCGCTGGGCAGTCTGGCGGGCCTGGCGTGGCTGATGGGTCCGCTGTGCGGCCTCCTTCTCATCCTCGGCACCGCCTTTGCGGCGCGGACGCTACACGGGTCGTCGGCGGGCTGGATCGCATTGGGTCTGGGCCTGCTGTCGCCGTTTGTCTTGTTTCAGTCCGGCTCATTTCTGAGCCATCCCGTCGCTGGCGCGGCTCTGGCGGGTGCGCTCGCCGCGTTTGCGTACGGCGAACGCAGCGAACGCATCAGGTGGTACGCCGTCTGTGGCGCGCTGCTCGGGTGGGGGTTGCTCACGCGCGAGCTCTCGACGCTCCTGTTCGGCGCGCCGCTGCTCGTCTGGCTACTCGTGAAGCGCCGCTGGTCAGGCGTGGCGCTCCTCATGGCCGCGGGGGTCCCCTTCGCGCTCGGCTATCTTGCGTTTAACGCGCAACTCACGGGCGATCCCTTCCTGCTGCCCAGGACCGCCGTGAATCCCGACGACGTGTACGGCTTCGGTTTCACGAACTCCGCGGCCATCCATCACAGCCTGGCTGCTGCGCTGGTCAACGCCGACGAGAATCTGACCTTGCTGCAGTTCGACATCTTCGGGTGGCCGCCCTTGTTCGCGCTGAGCCTGATGTGTCTGCCGTTTCTGGTGGGCAAGGCGCGCGGCTACGACTGGTTGGCCGGCGGCGCGCTACTGCTTTACATCGCGGGCTACCTGGGCGTACCCGGACACGGCATCATCCTGGGCCCGCGCTATTACTACGAGGCCCTGCCCTGGATGCTCGTACTGGCCGCACGCGGCGTGCAGAGCCTGGTCGCCTGTCTCCAGGACTTGCGCCTCTCGCGCCTCTCGGCCTGGAGCGGGGTGCTGCTGGTCATTGGGCTGCTCAGCCTTAGCACGTTCCTGTTCTACGATCCGCACCTGGTCGAACGCCGCACCGACTACATGGCGATGGACAAAAATCGCGGCGTCGCCATCCCTTTCATCACCAACACCCTGTTTGGTCCCCAGCTCACGGGCTTCGATGGCCCGACGCTTGTGCTGGTGCCGGATGAAATCGTCTTCAAGACCCTGTCCGCTATGAATTGTCCTGACATGGACCGCACGCACGCGCTGCAGTGCCAGGTCCTCTTCTTCGATTCCAGCGCGGATCACATCAAAGAGCTGACGGAGAACTATCCGGGTCGAACGGTGATGGTCGCCAGACTGACCAACAACGTAATCACACTTGAGCCGTACGTCCAGGGCAAATAACCACGGCGAGCCACGAGGTTCACGTTAACTTGCCCGCAACCCTGGACCCCGCGCGCCTGGACCTCGCTGGGGTCCAGAGTTGAATCCGTTGAAACACTTCGCTAAGCGATGGGACTTCGCGTTGGGCCTGCTGTTGAGCGCGTCTTTGTTGTGGCCCCTCGTGGTGGCCCCCTACTTCTCACACGACGATAACGTTCAGACCATCCGCATTTACGAAATGCACGAATGCATTGTCGACTGGCAGATACCCTGCAGGTGGGTCCCGGACATGGGTGGAGGATACGGGTACCCTGAGTTCAACTATTACGCTCCGCTGCCGTACTACGTCGGCGAGGTCTTCTTCGCCCTTTCAAACAACATTCTGACTGCCGCCAAACTGACGTTTGCCACAGGTTTCCTGCTCGCCTTCCTGTCCACTTATCTCGCCGCGAGTGCATTGTGGGGCAGACTGGGCGGCAGTCTATCGGCGATATTCTATATGTTCGCTCCATACCACGCCCGGAACCTGTACGGCAGGGGAGCCATGGACGAACTCTGGGCAATGGCGGCGATTCCTCTCTCCTTCTGGGCCTTCGTCCGCTTGGGCGATAAGCCATCACTTTGGAATAGTTTGCTGTTGGGTGCGGCCCTTGCGGTCGTGGTACTCTGCCACAACCTCTCGGCGATGCTGGTCGTGGCCTTGCTGTGTGTCTTTGCAGTGGTGCGGATGGGGTCGACCAGAGACGCGACGTTTGCCAAGCATCTGGTTGCCGCGGCGTTCTGGGCCCTCGGGTTTTCAGCGTTTTACGTGCTGCCAGCTCTTTTTGAAAGTAGCTATGTGCACCTGGAAACGCTGACCAGCAACGGTTCGAACTATGCTGAGCACTTTGAAGACCTGCACGCGTTGCTGCGT
>JAFAWJ010000217.1 GCA_019242065.1 Chloroflexota bacterium | reverse complement strand
GCCGTCCCCGTCCCCGCGAGCACCGCCAGCCGCGGTGACATCCAGCAGACGCTGACCTATAGCGGCAGCGTCCAGGCCCGCAATCAGATCAACGTGCTGCCCAAGGCCTCGGGCCGCGTCGAGCAGGTTTACGTGGACATCGGCTCGCCCGTCCACGCTGGCGACGTGCTGGCCCAGCTCGAACAGGATTCTCCGGATATCCTCGTCCAGCAGGCGCAGGCGAACCTCGAAGCCGCGCAAGCCAAGCTGGCGACGGTTCAGGCTGGCGGGCGCCCGGATGACGTGCAGGCCGCCCAGGACGCCCTGGCGCAGCAGCAAGTCAAGCTCGATTCGATGGCCGCTCAAGGTCGTAACGAGGATGTCGCGGCGGCGGAAGCCGCGCTGGCCGCGCAGCAGGCCAAGCTGAACCTGATGCTCAGCGGCGGTCGGCAAGAAACCGTGACCGCCGCGCAGGCTGCCGTCGACTCGGCCCAGCAAAAGCTCCAGGCGCTCGAGAATGGTCCCACCGACGACGTCCGGCAGGCGTCCGTCAGCGCGGTGAACTCGAGCCAGGCCTCGGTGTCTGCCGCGGAAGCGTCGTACGCCGCCCTCGGCGGAACGCAGTCCGCCGATTTGCAGGCGCTTCAGGGTCAGGTCGACGCGCTGAGCGCCCAGGTCGACGCGGCGAAGACCGCCGCCAGTGCCGCGCAAACGGCACTGGACAGCCAGACGAACTCGAACGCCGCGGACGTCCAGCAGGCCCAGACCGCCTATGACCAGGCGCAGGCCCAGCTCACCGCCGCGCAGGCCGCGCTCAAGCAGGCCTACAACCCGCCCCAGGCGACCGTTGCCCAGGCGCAGGCGGCCGTAGCTCAGGCCCAGGCCCAGCAGTCGGCAGCCGAATCCAACCAGACCGCCCTCGAGCAGAACGTCTATGGTCTGTGCGCACCCGTGCCAGTCGGCCAGGCCGTCAACGAGCGCACCAGCCCGGATGGCTCGATCAGCGGCTCGATCACGTCCGTCACGGCGTCGGCCAACGGCACCGCGTGCGGGGTTGCAAAGTCGGCGGCAACTGACGCCGTCTCGGCGGGCAACGCGGCCCTGGTGGCTGCCCAGGCGCAGCTCGATCTGCTCCAGCGCGGTGGCACACCCGCCAATCTGGCCGCTGAGCAGGCCCAGGTGACCAGCGCCCAGGCGCTCGTCAAGGCCACCGCGGCGCGCCTCGAGGCCGTCAAGGACGGTGGCGTCCAGGCCCAGCGGGCGCAGATTCAAGCCACGCGCGACGAGACGCAGAGCCAGCTGAAGGCTGCCGAGGACAACCTGAGCGTGGCCCAGGCGCGCTTGACGTCGGCCCAGAGCGGCACCCAGGATGCGCAGCTCAAAGCCGCGTACGAGCAGGTCATCGCCGCTCGTGAGAAGCTCGCCTCCGACCAGGCGCACCTGGCCGAGATCGTCGGCGGTCCGCTGGACACCGACGTCCAGCAGGCGCAGGACGCGATCACCCAGGCCCAGCAGCAGCTGGCGCTGGCGCAGCAGCCGTCGACCCAGCAGGACATCGAAGCGCAGCGGGCAGTGGTGAGTCAGGCGCAGCAGCAATTGAACAAGGCCAAGCAGCCGAATACCGCCTTCGACATTCGGCAGCAGCAATACGTGGTGGATCAGGCCACGGCCACGCTGCGTTCTCGAGAGCAGCCGTACACCGATCAGGACCTGCAGTCGGCGCAGGCGGGCGTGGATCAGGCGCAGGCCGCCGTCGCCCAGGCGCAGCTCGGCGTGCAGGACACCGAAGTCGTCGCGCCTATCGACGGCGTCGTGTTCGACCGTCAGGTGTCACCTGGCGAGCTGGTGGGGCCCACGTCGTCGATCGTCACGCTGATCCCGCCGACGCTGCAGATCGCGATCAATGTGGACGAGGGGGCGCTCGGTCATGTATCCCAAGGTCAGTCGGTATCCATTTCGGTGCCGGCCTATCCGGACCAGACGTTCACCGGGACAGTGACCACGGTCGCGCCGGGCGTTGATCCGAAAACGCGAACGGCGACCGTGCTCATTCAACCTCAGGACGCGGGCAAGCTCAAGCCAGGCATGCTCGCGCAGGTCGGCATCATCATCGGCTCGCAGTCGGATGCGCTGCTGGTGCCGACAACCGCCGTCCTCGGCACGCCGCTTCCCAATACCGCGGCAACCGTCGTCACCCTGGACGGGAACGTCGCGCATCACACCACGGTGCAGCTTGGCCTGGTGAACCCGAGCGTGGTCCAGGTCAGCAGTGGGTTGTCGGATGGCCAGGTTGTGGCCGTCGGCAACACCGGTGGCTTAAACAACGGTGACGTCGTTCAGCCGCAGATGCAAACGCAAACAGCCCTCGCGCCCATTGGAGTCCAGTAATGAGTGTCCAGGTTCAAGGGCCGCAGCGGCGGCCTGTTGAAAGCGAAAGCGATCCCTCCAGCGCACCCCCGGGCGCCGAGGCGTCCGTCACGACACCGGATGCGCCTCCCGCCGACGGCGTCGGCCGCCCGGCAGCGCCCGCGACGGCGGGTCCACCCGAGTCATTGTCCGAGGTCCCCGCGGGCGGACGACGGCGCACGCTCTTCAGCCGACGCGTCGTGCTTCCGGTGCTCGCGGTCATCCTCGTGATCGCGGCCATCTTCCTCTACAACATCTGGCAGGACGGTCAGATGTACGTCTCGACGGACAACGCCCAGATCGGTGGTCAGCCCGTCCAGGTTGGCTCGGTGAATGCCGGCCGGGTGGATTCGATCCAGCCGAACATTGGCGATCAGGTCCACCGGGGCGATGTCGTGGCCGGCGTGGCCCTGCCGTCGCAGGTGGGTGTCGGTCAGAACGGCGAGCCCAAAATGGGCTTCCTGGGTGCTGGCGACACACACGTGGACGTCCAGGCGCCCGTCGACGGCGTGGTGATCGCCGAGCCCGTGGCCGTCGGCGCGACGGTCTCCGCGGGCCAGTCGATTGTCAGCATCGTCGATCCGACCCAACTGTGGGTGACCGCCAACATCGACGAAACGGACTTCGGCCGCGTCAAAGTCGGCCAGCCCGTGACGGTCCACGTCGACGCCCTGAACGCCGACGTACAAGGCAAAGTCGAAGCCGTCACGCCCGCGACCGAAAACACCTTCTCGATGCTGCCGAGCAACAACACCTCAGGCAACTTCACCAAAGTCACCCAGCTAGTCCCCGTCCGCATCTCCGTCCACCTGGGCGACCAACCGATGCTGCTAGGCGCCAACGTAGAAGTCAAAATCCGCGTCGCCAACTAACTCGCTCGCGGACCCGATGGCAGGTCGCCAGTAGACTACAATCGGATCCGCCCAGGACCTCGTAGCTCAACGGACAGAGCGCTGCCCTCCGGAGGCAGAGGTTGAGAGTTCGAATCTCTCCGAGGTCGCCAGAAACTCAGTGCGGGTTCGCGGCGGCTACGTGGCGGACGCGCTGAATGACGGTGATGGCTGTCAGGACTGCCAGCAGGGCCAGGATGATTTCCAGGACGATCGGCACGAAGGCGGCGGCGAGCAGGCCGATGCCCAGGGCGATGATGCGCTCGGGGCGCTGGAACCAGCCCACGTCGGCGATCTGCACGCCGACGCCCTCAGCGCGGGCGCGCGTGTAGCTGACCATCAGCGAGCCGACCAGCGCCAGATAGGCCAGCACCACGCCGCGTGGGTTGCCTGTGGACTGGTACCACCACACCAGGCCCAGGAAGACGGCTGCTTCGGCGCAGCGATCGCACACTGAGTCGAGAAAGGCGCCAAAGACGCTGACGCGGTTTGTAGCACGCGCCAGGGCGCCGTCCAGGGTATCGGCGAGGCTGAACAGCCACAGGCAGACGCCTGAGGCGATGAACCAGCCCTGGGCGATCAGGATGCCTACTGAGCCCGCCAGGACGGCGCCGATGACCGTCAGCGCGTTGGGCGTCAGGCCCAGGCGTCCGAGAAACAGCGCGGGCGCCACGGCGAACTGTCGAGAACGCTGTTTAACGTCTTTGACTACCACGCGACCGCCGTCAACGCGCGCGTCTCAAGCAACGAGCCACGACGTCAGCCCACAACACGAGACCCAGGTGTCCCCGCTCACACACGCATGAGCATGCCCGCCATGCGCTTGACCCGCGCAAAGCGTGCACGCTGCGGCTCTGGATCGGTTTCGCCTTCGCGCCGCTCGAGCACTTCCTCGTAATAGTCGAGCACTTGCGTAGACACGCGCGGCCAGTCGAAGTTGCGCGCCTTCTGCTGCCCCGCGCGCCGCATACGTGCGCGCATCTCGGGATTACCTAGCATCTGGCACAGGCGGTCCGCCAGTGCGGCCGGGTTCTGGCGCTCGACCAACAGCCCCTCCTTGCCGTGGGTCAGAACGTCGCGGTAGCCAGGGATATCCGAGGCAGCGATCGCCGCACCGGCCGCCATGGCCTCGAGCAACACGATACCGAAGCTCTCCTGCCCCGTATTCGGTGCGCAAAAGACGTCACAGGCCTGGTAGTAGCGCGGCAGGTCCTCCGCGGGCACGTAGCCGGCGAACATGACGTCTGACTCAGACCAACCCTGGCGTGCCGCGAAGCGCTTGTAGCCTTCCAATGGGCGGCCGCGTCCGACAACGACCAATCGGGCCTCGGGCTGGCGAGCCAGCACCATCGGCCATGCACGCAGCAAGAAGCGCAGGCCTTTGCGTTTCTCCAGCCGTCCGACAAACAGTACGGTCGGCCGATTTTCGGCAAGGCGCTCCAGGGGCGGGTACCGCGTGTTGAAACGCCCGAAATCGATGCCGTTGGGAATGATGCGGTACTCAGCGGGAAAGTACTCGCCGACAAAGTCCCGCGCGGCGCTGGACACGGCGATGTGCCCGTGCAGCTTGCGGAAGAACGGTTGCAGGATCGGCTTGCCGTAGAAGTACGTCAGCGGCGTGTTGCGAAACGCGTGGAAGGTGCCGACGTTGGTCGTGCCCGAGTGGCGCAGGACGGTCAGTGGCAGTGCGGGCATC
>JAFAWJ010000215.1 GCA_019242065.1 Chloroflexota bacterium | reverse complement strand
TGGAACCGATCTGGAACAGCGTGTCGCCGTCCACTGGCCAGGTTCGTAATCCCGAACCCGGCCGAGAACTCCTCGTCGTCCTGCAGCAGGCCAACGGCGAAGCCAGGTACACGTGAGCGGGCAACCTCGGTCTCGACGATGCCCTTCAGTTCTTCGCGGTCGGACTGGGCGGTCATCTGATGCCTCATGGTAAAAGCGCCAGGTCGCGCCAGTCCTGGTTTCTGCCAACCTGAGATCCATACGGCGAAGCCAGGCGCCTGACGCCTTACGGCCTCGAAGCACGCCGCGGACGGCAGCGGCGCAATTCGGCGACGGGCTCGCCACTGGCAAGTTCGTGTGCGACCAGGCGTCCGACGGTGGGGGCGAGGGCGATTGCCGAGTGCATGACCGCCACATAGACGGACCGATCGGGTGTCACGTACCCCACGATCGGCCCATCTGGAGGCATCGGGCGCCAGCCGACACGACACTCCAGCAGATCAAGCGGTACGCGGCCACCGAAGGCTGATTGCAGGTGCTCCAGGGTATTCTGGGCTAGCCGCTCGAGGGCTGAGCCGGAGATCACCTGTTCGGCTTGAGGCGCCGTCATCAGCAGGTGGCCCGCATGGCTGGCGCGAACCTCGAAGGCCGGGGTGTCGAGGATGGTCCTGACCAGACCCTGCGGCGCTGCCACCCGCATCAGGACCGCCGGGGATGCCGCCACGGGCAGGTCCACACCCAGCGGCTCGCATACAGCGCGTGTGCCGGTACCCGCGGCGACCACCACGGTCGAAGCCGGCTGAAATCCAGCGGAGCTGACGGCACCGGTCACGCGCCCACGGACGATCTCGAGCGACGCTTCGCCAGCGCCGAGTACCACCTGTGCGCCGAGCGCGCGAGCGGACTCCACCAGCGCCCGGGTCGTGCGGACCGGATCGACGCCGCCGTCGGTCGGGGAATACACGGCCTGCTCAGGCAACTCCTGGAGGTTGGGTTCGAGCCCTGCGATCTCCCTGCGTCCAATCCCGTACTGACCGCGTGCCAGGTGGCCCTCACACCTGAACCGAGCCGAGGCGTCACCCCAGCTCAGTGAGCCGGTCCAGCGGACTGCGACGCCGGGCACCTCAGCTTCGAGGCGATGGTAATCAGTCAGGACGGCATCACGCAGGTCCTCGGCTCCACCCCGCCACTCACCGCCTGTGCCGCTGATCCAGGCAAAGGAATCCCTAGTCACGCCGTGGGCGACGACTGGCGCCTGGTCGATCAAGGTCACTGCCACGCCCTGGCGGGCAAGGTGGTACGCCACGGAGGCTCCGACGATGCCCGCACCGACGACTACAACGGTGGCTCGTGGGTTGGAGTCCAACAAATCCGCGCCAGCGTACATCATTCACCAGCCACTTGTTTGGCAGCTTCCAACAGACTCGCCAGCGAGGCAGATTTACCAGCAAACCCGCGCGGGAAGAAGTCCGGTAGCGAACCCGGCGGCCTCCAGCACCGCGTGGATCAGTTCGCGGCGGCCCGCGGGTCCATACTTGCTCTGTAGAGTCACGTCGTGGCAGCAATATGATGGCTATCCCGGATCGCGAGCCACTCCTCCAGCACATCGTCCGCGAGCTACGCTCGGACGCACGCGTCGTCGCGGCCTGGCTCACCGGTTCGATTGGACGCGGGGAAGACGACGCCTGGTCCGACCTGGACCTGCATGTTGCAGTGTACGACCCCCAGCTCACGTCATTTTGGAGCGAGCGCGAGGCCCTCTACGCTCGGCTCGGAAAGCCAGTCCTGATTCAGCCTGAGATGGTGTCCAACGCGCAAGCCAGCGGCCACTTTCAACTGGTCATCTTCGACGGTCCGCTGGAGGTGGACTGGAACGTGGGACCCCTCAGCGTGGCTACGCGTGCGCCGTCGCACCTGCTGTTGTTCTCCGCCGTCGACGTGCCGGTGGCGCTTGCACCTGGGTTGTCTGCTGACGAACAACGGGCAACCTGTCAGGAACGGCTCGTCTTTCTGTGGGCGATGGCACCGATCGCCATCAAGTACATCGCTCGTGGGCAGACCGATCGAGCGATCCGACAAGTTGGCCTGGTGCGTGATGCGTTCGTCGACCTGTGGCGACTTGTCGAGGCTGGCCAGCCCAGGGTGAATAGCCTCAATCCACCGCTCGAGCCGCGTCTCCGTCAGATACTGCCCTGGTTCGGGCCAACAATCGATCCGCCGAGTTGCCTGGACGTGCTCATGAAGTTGTGCGAGCTGACCGTCGAACTGCACCCGCAACTTGCGGCGCGCGGCATCGCGATCCCAGAGGACATGCCGGCCCAGGTCGCCCGCATCGCCACCGAGGCCACAGTGGCGTGCGTCCGGGTGCTGCCCGAGGTGGCGGACACGTCTCCGCATGCCGCGTTGACCGAGTAGTACGTCCACGAGCAGTGTGATTCGCAGGATAATCATCATGGTGAATGAGCCGGCTCCGTCGTGGCTCGTCGACGCCCGCGGCGCTCGAAATCGTAGAAGACCAGCGTGCTGGTCTCTTTATCGAGACGTCGTCGGGGAATAAGATCCAGAGCGTGGAGGGAATCATGCCGCGCCACGCCCAGCCGCCCACGGAGCAACCTGCCGCCGATTGGGAGCGCCCGTTCGGGGCCTTCCTGCTGATGTTGGGCGTCAGCGCGCTCGTGTTCGCGGTGATCCCGCGAGCCTGGTCGAATGGCGCGCTGCTGAACCAGCTCAACCTCGTCCGCTGGCCGCTGCTGGTACCAGTCGGGCTGCTGGCCGCGTCGCTCGCGGTAACCGGTCTTTGGCTTGGCAGCAATCACCGCGTTCGTCGCCTGGCGAACTCTGCCGCTGGCATACCCGGGCGCGTCGGAACGACGCGAGCAGGACCTGTGCTGCTGGTCGTGCTCGGCCTGAGCGTTGCCCTTGGCGCGGCGACCTGGGATCTGCTCCTGGATGCTCGTGCGCCGTGGGCGGCCCCGCTCGTGCTCGCGATGTCGCTGCTCGGCAGCTGGTTCCTGGCGCTGGGCGCCCTTGCGCTGAACAGGACAGGCGAGGTCAGTACGACTCGCGGGACCTATCTGTTAGTCGTAATGACGTTCGCCATCCTGGTGCTCGGGGAATGGAGCCACCGCGACACCCTGCAGCAACTGCCGTGCGGTGCTGGTGCAGGCGTGCCGCTACACGAAGTCATCGGTCCTGGCAGCCGGCGCATATGTTCTAACGCTCGG
>JAFAWJ010000397.1 GCA_019242065.1 Chloroflexota bacterium | reverse complement strand
ACCCTGGCTCCCGTCCTCGCCGGCCTTGGCCTGGGCATCGCCCTCGCCGGCGCGCCTGGGCCCGTCCAGGCCATCCTGCTGTCCGAAGCGCTGCGCGGCGGCGTTCGACGCGGCTTCGGCGCCATGCTCGGCGCCAACCTCACCCTCGGCGCGCTGCTGATCGCCCTCGCCCTGGGCGTCTCCATCGCCGTTCCCAGTGACCCGCTGCTGCGCATTCTGAAAATCGTCGGCGGCGTGTTCATCATCTTCCTCGGCGTCGACGGCTTTCGCTCGGCCAACGCCGCCGCTCCCGCTCAGGTACCCGAGCGCCGCAACATCGACTTGCCGCCGGCCGCGCGCGCTGCCGTGGCCGTCATTCTCAATCCACCGGCGTGGCTGTTCCTGGCCACCGCGGCGTCCTCGCTGATGGCTTCGGCCACCCAGGCCGGCGGCACGCGCACGGCGCTGCTGGCCGCCATGGCGCTGCTGCTGGGTGTGGCCGCCGGCGACTGTACCCTGGTGCTAGCCAGCGGCCTGGGCCTGCGCCGCGCCCGCGCCGACGTCGGCCGCCAACTCCGCCGCATCCTGGCCCTGCTCCTGGTCGCCCTGGGCGTCCTGGCCATTGCCAGCGGCCTGAGCTCCGCCTGAGCCGCCCACGATCGCGTGCCGGCGCTTCGCGCTGTCGGCCCGTCGAGCTGTCGCGCTGTCGAGTTGTCGGCCCGTCGAGCTGTCTCGCTGTCAAGCTGTCGGCCCGTCGAGCTGTCGCGCTGCCGAGTTGTCGGCCCGTCGAGCTGTCGACCTGTCGAGCTGTTGAGCTGTTGAGCTGTTGAGCTGTCGAGCTGTCGAGCTGTCGAGCTGTCGAGCTGTCGAAGTAGCTTTTTGACATCGTGCCTCGGTGGCCCACAGTCATGGAGAACGTCTCGCCTACACTCGTGCTCGACCGTGCCCGAGCCGCCACTCGCGGCTAGCACGTACGCGGGGGGTCGCCGCGGGAGTGAGCGCAGCGAACGGCGGCGGGGGGCGGCAGCCCCCTGACCCGTCCGTAGCTGACCAGCGGCACATGTGCCGCTGGTCAGGGTGGCGCATGCGCGGACTCCCTCCAAAAGAGTGCACCCAGCCGTGCATGCACGTCTGGGCAAGGTGGCGCATGCACCACCTTGAGGACCTCGCGCATGCGCGAGGTCCCACCAGCAGATACGCTCATAACCGCATGCATAGTGTGGCCGCCACCGACCTGCTCTCCACGTTGCACGGGCAGCTCAGCCCCGAAGCGCTGGCCAACCTGAAGCAGTGGCTCGAAGATCCAACCCTCACCGAGTTCCACGCCGAGATCCAGTCGCTGGTCGACCACGGCGAGTGGCCCGAGCTCGAAGACGCCTTTTACAAGCACATCAACATCGGCACCGGTGGCATCCGCGGTGCCATCGGCCCCGGACCCAATCGCATCAATACCCGCACCATCGGCGAGGCCGCCCAGGCGCTGTGCGAGTTCATCGACGCCCGCGGCGAGCAGGCCCGCCAGGGTGGCGTGGTCGTCGGCCACGAGGCGCGTGAGGGTTCGGTCGCCTTTGCGCGCGTCTGCAGCGAGGTCTTCGCCGCCAACGGCATCCGCTCGTTTCGTTTCGACGGCGTCCGCAGCACGCCCGAAATCTCGTTTGCGGTGCGCCACCTGCGCGCCACCGCCGGCGTCCAGATCACCGCGTCGCACAATCCCAAGACCGACAATGGCTTCAAGTTCTACTGGTCCTACGGTGGCCAGGTGGTGCCACCCCTCGACACCGAGTTCATGCAGCTGGTGTCCGGCGTCCGCGAGATCAAGCGCCTGCCACTGGAGTCCGGCGGCGAGCAGTGGGTCACCCACCTGGGTCCCGAGGTCGACGACGCGTATCTTTCAGCAGTCGGCAGCCTGTCGATCTGCGATAACCGCTCGGCGACCATCGTCTTCGGCGGCATCCACGGCGCGGGCAAGACCAATGTGCTGCCGGTGCTCGAGCGCTCCGGATTTTCGGTCCAGCCCGTCCCCGAGCAGCTCGAGCCCGACTCCAGCTTCCCCACCGCCGCCGGCAAGCTGATCAATCCCGAATACCGCGAGGTCGTCTCCATGCCGATCGACCTTGCCGAGCGCGTGGGCGCCGATCTGGCCATCTGCTCCGACCCGGACGCCGACCGGGCCGCGGTTGCTACCCGTCGAGCATTCGGCGATACGCAGCTGCAGCTGCTGCGCGGCGACGACGTGGGCGCGGCGCTGACACAGTTTGTCCTGAGCCGCCGCAAGGAGCAGGGGCTGATCACGCCGAATGACCTGGTGCTGGAGACGTTCGTCACCACCTCGCTGGTGGCCGACATCGCCCGTGGCTTCGGCGTCGAAAGCGTGAGCGACCTGAACGTCGGCTTCAAGTGGATGGCGCAGATCATCCAGGAGCGCGAGGACGCCGGCCGCGTTGGCTACTTCTTCGCGACCGAGGAAAGCATCGGCTACCTGGCCGGCAACTTCGTCCGCGACAAGGACGCCTCGATCGCCGCGCTGCTGGTCGCGGAGATGGCCTCGGCGCTGAAGGATCGGGGCATCACCATCTGGCAGTACCTGGACGAGATCTACGCCCAGCATGGCTGCTACCGCAACCTGCAGCACCTGGTCGAGCTGCCCGGCAAGACGGGGATGCAGGTGATGCGCGAGGTGATGCTCGGCTTGCGCCGCTCGCCTCCGAGGTCCCTTGGCGGCCGGCGCGTGGTAGGTGTCCTGGACCGACTGGCACCCGACAAGTCCAACCGCGCCGCCTACGCGATCGGCAGCGGCGACGACATGGTGACGTTCGTGCTGTCCGACGACCAGCGCAACCGGGTCACGGTGCGGCCGTCGGGGACGGAGCCGAAGCTGAAGTACTACATCCAGCTCTACGCGCCGGTGCCGTCTGGTGCATCCGTTGCCGAGGTACGCGAGCCGCTGAGCGCCGAGACGCACGCCGTCGCCGAAGAAATCGTCAAGTTGAGCGGCGAGGTCATCGGCGGCGACCTCCCCGCCTCAGACGCAGCACAAGTGAAAGCCTGGCGCGAAGAATGGACCGCCGGCGTCCGCCGACTCGTCTAGAGAGTTGGTCATGTCAGCGATCGCTTGATCGCAACCGTCGTCTAGACCACGAGTTGTCCAGCCGATCTCTACACTACATAGGTGTCCGACAGTCCTCGAGCCGCCACCCCGCGGTGAGCACGTAACGCGGGGGGTCGCCGCGGGAGTTAGCGCAGCGAACGGCGGCGGGGGCTGCCGCCCCCTGACCCGTCCGTAGCACACCAGCGGCACATGTGCGGACTCCCTCCAACAGAATCATTGCAGAGCCTGGAGAAATTCCTTAGATCGACGGTGATCGAGTGGTCGTAGACCGCCATGCTGCCTTCGCCCCGTGGTGCGTGGCGCCAGGTTACAGGCGGTTTGCGAAGACGGGACCGATGCGGTCAGGATGTGGCCTGAATAGACTTTAGAGTGTGGGCATGGACTGGAAACTAGAGCTGGTCATCGTGCCTGTGTCCGACGTCGACCGCGCCCGCGCCTTCTACGCCGATCAGGTGGGGTTCCACGTCGATCACGACCAGACGGTGAATGCCGACATCCGCTTCGTGCAGCTGACCCCGCCCGGCTCGGCGTGCTCGATTGCCTTCGGTCGCGGCCTGACCTCCGCCGCGCCAGGCTCGGTCGAGGGCCTGCAAGTGGTGGTCGCGGACGTCGAGCGCGCGCACACCGAGCTCGCCAGCCGCGGCGTCGCCGTGAGTGACATCGACGACCAGCCGTGGGGCAGGTTCGTCTACTTCAGTGACCCCGACGGCAACAAGTGGGCGCTCCAACAGCTACCTCGCCGTTCGTGAATATTTGATGGGACCTCGCGCATGCGCGAGGTCCCCAAGGTGGCGCATGCGCCACCTTGCCCAGCGGTGCATGCACCGCTGGGTGCTAGCGCAAGGGTCAGGGGGCTGCCGCCCCCCGCCGCCGTTCGCTGCGCTCGCTCCCGCGGCGACCCCCCGCGACGTGCTGACCGCGGTTGGCGGCTCCGTCACCGTCGGACACGAAAGAAGAGATCGTGCGTAGCGATCACGTGTAGCGATCACGT
>JAFAWJ010000339.1 GCA_019242065.1 Chloroflexota bacterium | reverse complement strand
GTCCACCACGGCCGCCACCGGCTTTTCGTAGTCGGGCCGAAAGACCAGACCCCGGTTGGCCGGCCTGGAGCTGCGCCTCCGCGTAGCTCGCTACCCGGTCGGCGGTGGCGCGCCAGTGGTCAATCCAGCTGTCGAAGTCGTTGTCGCGCACCTGGCGCATGGTCTCCAGGCACTCGCCCAGCTCGGCGGCGCCGGCGCTCTGGGTCGATACGCCGCGCACGAATTCGTAGTTGAAGCCACCATCCAGGTTGTCCGTGACGTCGACTTTCACGCCGCGTCGCCTGTGGTGGCGGGTAGCCACTGCTGCAGTGCGTCTGACGAGTCCTCCAGCCGGATCGACTCGCTGGGGGCGGCGAGTGTGCAGTCGACTGCTTGCGTCGTCGCGGCGATCATCTCGGCCATGATCTTGCGGCGGCTCTGACGGCGTCGGGCCGCGCTCGGCGTGCACGTGCGGCAACTGCCCGCGGCACGACACGGCCGTGATCGGGGCGCGGGGTCGACGGCGAGCAGCGTGCTGAGGAGGTGGAGGGCGGCGTCGAGGATGCTGGTGGGTACAATATACGCGCCGCCGCGGACGTTCGAGGGTTGGTCAGGGCGCGGCATGGCTCGCTGGCGGCTTCGACAGGAGGTCATCATGACATTGACATCAGACGAGACCCAACTGCAGACCAACGGGCCGGGCGGCGATGTGGCGGTGCCCCGACCGCGGGCCACCGAGCTCGTCACCCCCGAAGGCAAGACGACCATCGCGGACGTGGTGGTCTCCAAGATCGCCGGCATTGCCGCTCGCGAAGTGCCGGGTGTCCACGAGCTCGTCGGCCAGGGCGTCGGCGCCGCCGTGTCTGGTATCGCTCAGCGCGTCGGTCGCGCCGATGCGCGCAGCGCGGGCGTGACCGTCGAGGTCGGCGAGCGCGAGGCGGCCGTCGATTTTCGGCTGACCGTGGAGTATGGCATCAGTATCCCGAACCTGGCGGTAGAGGTCCGCAGCAACGTGATGGACCGCCTGCAGACCATGACCGGCCTGCGCGTCAAAGAGGTCAACATCGACGTCGTCGACCTGTATTTCCCTGAGGAAGAGGTCCCTCAGCGATCCGAGCGCAGGGTTGAGTAAGCGCCGCGGGTGGCGGTAGCAACTCCGGCCATGGAGCGTGGCGACGTGCTGTCGAACAAGGTGGCTCTCGCGCGGGCCATCATCGCCGCGGTCCAGGCCGTTCCGGGCGTCGCCGAGGTCAGCCACGCCGCCATCGGCGGCGTGGCGACGTACGGTGGTGGTGAGCGAGTCCCGGGCGTCGCCGTCAGCGTCCGGGACGATGGCTCCGTGGACATTGAGGTGCATGTGTGCGCCGTGTATACCGACTCGCTCGTCCTGGGCGAGCTGGCGGCGAGCATCCGCAAGGCAATCCGGCGCACGGTCGAAGCTGCGCGTGGCCGTGCGCCAGGAAGGATCGACGTCGTGTTCGACGATATGCGGATCGACCCAGACCACAGCTAGGTGGGCGTTTTCAATCGGCTGCTGATTATCCTGCTGGCGCTGGTGGTGCTGGTCGCCGCCGGCGCGGTGCTGCTGACCGCGCTCGGCGTGATCCAGCCCGCCCAGATTGCAGCGTCGAGCGTGTGGGTGGCGGATCACCTGGCGCCGTATTCGAATCTCGACCCGACGCGCATGGGCTGGACGATTGGCATCTGCGTGGTGCTGATGGTGCTGGCCATCGTGTTGCTGGTCCTCGAGCTTCGCGTGCGGCGCGGGGCGCGCCGCATCACGCTGAAAGAGGACGAGTTAGGGACCGTCACCGTGGCACTCGACGGAGTGCGGGAACTGGTGGATCGTGAGGCTGGTCAGGTCGCTGGCGTCAAATCAGCGCACTCGCACGTCGAACAACAGCCGCAGGGGCTGCGGATCGAATGTCAGGTGGCGGTTGATCCGGCGTCCAGCGTGCCCGACCTGACGCGCGAGCTGCGCGAGCGTCTCAAGACGGCAGTCCAGCATCACGTCGGCATGACGGTCACCGAGGTGTCGGTGGATGCGCAAGTAGCACCCCTGGTCGTCCCGCGACGGCGGCGCCGGGTGGAGTAGACCGGACAAGGAGCGAGCGGATCAGTGCTGACTTTCATCGAGCGGGCACGTGCCAGTCCTGTGGTTGCGACGGTGCTGGGACTTCTGTTGGTGATCCTGGGGATCCTGGTCGTGGTCTACCCGGAGCTGCTGGTGTGGATTGCAGGAATAGGTCTGGCGCTTGGAGGCGTCGCCATCCTCGTGTCGGTGTATATGCCGACCGATCGACTGGACCGCTAAACAGCGCGGTGTACAGGTCGTACACCACGATGCCAACGGGCAGCAGCATGACCAGCGTCAGATCCTTGACGGGTAGGACTTCGGTGTTGAACAGGAACGGCAAGTAGCTCAGCACCGAAATGCCCGTCACCAGGATCGGCAGGTAGAAGCGGCGCGGAACATAGAAGGCGTACACCAGCGAGAGGATGTCGGCCGGATAGAAGTAGCGGTCGTGCATGGCGGGTGTGAAAAAGGGCAGCACCAGTACGAGCGCGAGGGCCAGACGCAGCCAATCCAGATCGTGGAAGCGTCGCCGGGAGACAATGCACGCCGAGATGAGCGCCAGTCCGGCGGCGGCGGCCCACGCCAGCCCGAACCACAGAAACACGTCGTAGTAGCGGTCAGGGATCCAGGCGTAGATCGTCGGGGCATTCATCGCCAGCTTTTTGTAGAAGCTGGCCTGGTTGAAGTACACGCCCAGGGCGGTGCCCACATGCATGCCGTTCAAGACGGCCGGCAGCACCATCAGGATGTACACGAGGGGAATCAGCCCGAACAGGGCCACCGAGATGCGCCGCCGGAAATAGAGCACCACCAGCAGCGGCAAGAAGAATACGGCCTGGGCCTTGAAGGCGAACGCGAATGCGAAACACACGAACGCGAGCATGTTCCGGTCGCACATGACCCAGTAGAGACTGAAGACCAGCAGCGACGTATAGAGCGCTTCTGACTGGCCCCAGATGGAGCCGTCGAGCAGGACCGTTGGGCCGAAGACGACGAGTGCGGCGGCGGCTAGCGGAGCCCAGCTCGAGGTGGGGTGCCTTCTCCGCACAAGTGCATACACTCCGAGTGCGAGCGCGGCTTCGAATATCCACGATATGCCTTTGACCACCAGCAGTGGCTGCGACGGGAACAGCATGCCGCCGAGCTTCAGCAGGTACAGGTACGGCGGCGTGTAGTCCGAAAACGTGGTCTGGGAAAAGGCGGTCAGTCCGGGTGAGTCGGCGAGTGTGGCGAACCAGTGCTGGAAATAGTCTTTGTAGTCCCAGCCCTGGAAGGGCAGGGCGGCGGCTCGGATGGCGACGGCGAGCGCAAGCAGCAGGATGGCGGCGACGGTCAGCCAGGAGTGGACCAGCCAGGCTTTGGCGCGCTCCTCGGCGTTGCGCATGTCTCTGTCAGCTCCGGCGCTCCGTCAGCGTGGCGCTACCGAGTTGTCGGTGGTGGCTTTCGCTCGGCAACGTGGGTCCGGGGTCCTGAATTCTGGGGTGACGGTTCACTGGCTCAGCTCCTGCTCAGCTTGAGGGGCTGGCGCAGTCGTACAGCTGGAGGTCACCGGGGGTTTGGCCTTGCCAGGTTGAGGCTGAGCAGTTGGCTTCTACCCAGGCGGTGAGGTCCGCCGTCGCGTCCTGGTTCTGGCCGCGGCCGCCAGTGGAGTTGGCTGAGAGGAGGAAAAAGCGGATGGTGTTGTTGTGGACGAGTACCGCGAGCTGGGTGGGGTCGAGGATGCGATCCCAGCCCTGGTAGCCGCCGAGGGCCATCACGGGTTGGTTGGTGAGCAGGGTCAGCACGCTGGCGTAACTGGAGGTGGCGGTCGCGGCCAGGTAGGTGGTGGTGCCTTGTTGGGATTCCAGGTACGTTACGAGACTGGAGTCGAGGGGGTCCCAGTTCTGGCCGGCGAAGGTCATGGCGCCCACGCCGCCGCCACCTGGGCCACCGCCAAAGTTCTGGCCGCCGCCGCCGCGGGCGAAGCCACCCGGTGCGCCGCGGCCGAAGCCAGTGGGCGCTCCACCGCCAGTCGCGGCTGCGCTGGAGCCGCCACTCGGTGCGCCGGCTCCGCCATTGCCAGCGCCTGCGCTGGAGCCGCCACCCGCTGCGCTTGAGCCGCCGGTGCCACTGGGCGTGCTGGCTCCGCCACTGGCACTGGCCGCGCTGGCTCCGCCATTGCCACCAGCTGCGGTGGCGCCGGCGTTGTTGCTGGCTGCGCTTGAGCCGCCACTGCCACCGGCTGCGCGAGCGCCGAAATCGCCACTGGCCGGGCTGGCGCCGGAGCCAGCACTCGCTGTGCTTGCCCCGCTGCTGCCACCAGTTGCGCTAGCTCCGCCACTGCCACTGGTTGCGGCGCCGGCGGATGGACCACCGCCTGAGCCACCGACACCATTCGCGGGTGGGTTACCGCTGGAGTTGCCGAAGCCGCCTGACCTCGGATTGCCGCCTGGGGCGGCGCCGAAACCGCCGGACGGCGGGCCGCCGAAGTTGCCTGGGCCAAAGCCCGCGCCGCCGGGACTTGCGGAGGGCAGCCACGCGCCACCGGCGCCGTTCTGCACGGATGTCACCGACCAGACCGTCGGCGCGATCAGCAGGCCGACCACCGCGATGCTCATCGCTGCCCCCTGGACGCTCACGCTGGTCCGCACCAGGCGGGCGCCGATCAGGATCAGCGAGGCGCCGATGGTCGTCGCCAGGATCCATGGCTCCAGGCGCGTCTGCCACTGGGAGGACGCACTCGTGAAGTGGACCTGCAGCACGCCGCTGGCCCACAGGACCAGGGGCAGGCCCCACCCCAGCGGCTCGCCGCGCACGTAGGCGCGCCACAGCACGATCAGGCCGATGCCGACCAGGGCCGCGATGGCCGGGCCGAGCATGGTCAGGTAATAGGTGTGATAGAAGCGCGCGAAGCTGAAGTACGCGCCGCAGGCCAGCAGCCATCCGCCCCAAACCATGACGGCCACGGCCTGGCTGCGAACCTGCCCCGATCGGTCACGGCGTGCCAGCCAGAGGGCCGCGGCGGCGAGCATCGTGCCCAGGAGGGCAGGGGCTAGCAGCCAGCTGGCTTGGCCCGCCAGCGACGGGGTGAACAGCCGCGACAGGCTGGGGTTGCCAATGCCTGGCGCCATACCGGGCATGTTGTCGAGGTCGAGCGGCACGCTGATGTGCAGCGCCGTCAGCCACGGCGCGATCGCTTGCGTGACCCGGCCCAGGCCGTTATAGGTCAGCGCCAGGGCGATCGCCGAATTGGACCCACTGGAGCCGACGTACGGCCGCATACTGGCGGGCGTGAGGTCCACCGCCACGCACCACGCCAGCGACACCACCAGCAGCACAGCACCCGCCGCCGAGAGGTCGACCAGCTTGCGCCGCCACGTGAGCGGCGCAAAAAAGAAATACGCCAGCGCGTAGCCAGGCACCACCAGGTACGCCTGGAGCATCTTGATGTTGAAGGCCAGGCCCACCACGGCCGCCGACAGCAGGAGTAGACTCAGCCGTCCAGACTCCGCCGCCAGGCTGACCAGCCACGCGGCGACCAGCAGCGTCAGCACCAGCGTCGCGTCCATGGTGTTGTTGCGCGCGGTGACCACCGAAATCGGCATGACGGCCAGCGCCGCCGCGGCGATCAGGCCCGCCGCTCCGCCGTGGACGCGCCGCACGAGCCAGTACAGCAACG
Source organism: Chloroflexota bacterium (assembly GCA_019242065.1). The sequence continues at coordinate 245 of JAFAWJ010000339.1, read as the reverse complement.
CGACGCTGGCGATGCCGGCCAGCGCTTGCGGCAGGAGCAGCGCCACGCCGTTGAAGCCGAGGAGCTTCGCGCTGAGCACCTGGATCCACAGACCCAGGGGTGGCTTGTCCACCGACACGAAGCCGCCCAGGTCGGAGGACACGAAAAAGAAGTTGTGCCAGCTGGCGAGCATGCTCTGGACGGCCGCGGCGTAGTAGGTGTTGCCGAACGCCTCGGCCTGCAGGTTGACCAGTTCGAGGGCTGCG
>JAFAWJ010000323.1 GCA_019242065.1 Chloroflexota bacterium | reverse complement strand
AGTACAACCTGGATCAGCCGCTCCCCGTCCAGTACCTGCTGTTCCTGCAACAGGCGGCGCACGGCGATCTGGGCGAATCTTTCCGCTACCACTCGCCAGCCCTCCAACTGGTGCTCGGTCGCCTGCCCGCCACGCTGCTCTTGGCAGGCGCCAGCATCATCCTGACGACGCTGATCAGCATTCCGGTCGGTGTCTTTGCGGCATTGCATCGCACGCGGACCGTCGACGGGCTGACCACGGCCGGCTCGCTGCTGGCCGTCTCGATGCCGTCGTTCTGGCTGGGCGTCATCCTGATCGTGGTGTTCGCAGGCGGCCTGCGAGTGCTGCCCGCCTCCGGCATGGGCACCTGGCAGCACCTGGTCCTGCCGACGCTGACGATCAGCGCCTTTGGCATCGGGCTGCTGGTGCGCCTGGTACGACGCTCGGTCGGCGAGACGCTGCGTCAACCGTTTGTGACGACCGCCCGCGGTAAAGGTCTCGCCGAGGGCGCCATTGCCTGGCGGCACGTGGCGCGCAACAGCGCGATCCCGGTCGTGACCGTGCTGGGCTTGCAGCTCGGGGCTCTGATTGCGGGTTCGGTCGTCGTGGAGACGGTGTTCGCCTGGCCGGGCGTTGGCTGGCTGATGATTCAGTCCATCGAAGCCCGCGATTTACCCGTGATCCGCGCCTCGGTGCTGGTGCTGGCGGCCTTCATCGTGGTCATCAACCTGGGCGTCGACCTGACTTACACGCTGCTCGATCCGCGCATCCGCCTGAACACGCGGACATGAGGGATGGCGCACCTTCCGTCAACCGCCGCGTGCAGATTGGCGCGGTGCTGGTTGGACTTGTCGTCCTGACGGCGGTCGTCTCGCTGGTGTGGACGCCGCATCCACCCGATCAGCAGGACCTCAACCTGAGCCTGCTGCCGCCGCTCGGTATGCCAGACAGCAGCCCGGCCTATCCGCTGGGGACCGATCTCAACGGGCGCGACCTGTTGAGTCGGGTGATGGTCGGCGCACGCGCCAGCCTGCTGGTCGGTCTGCTGTCGGTGCTGGTCGGTGGCTGCATCGGCGTCAGCCTGGGCCTGTTCGCCGGCTACTTTGGCGGCTGGGCCGACGGCCTGATCATGCGCCTGGTGGACATCCAGCTGTCACTGCCGGGCGTGCTCCTGGCCATCGCGCTGCTGGCCGGGCTCGGCAAGGGACTCCTGAGCGTCGTGCTGGTGCTCGGTTTCGTGAGCTGGGTCCAGTACGCGCGCCTGGTGCGCGGCTCGACACTCGCCGCTCGCGGCCACGACTACATCCTGTCCGCGCGTTCGCTGGGCGCAGGCCACGGTCGGATCATGTCCCGCCATATCCTGCCGAACATCACCGGTCCGTTGCTGATCATCGCCACGATCAACATCTCGGCCAACATCCTGGCGGAGGCGGCGCTGAGTTATCTCGGGGTGGGCGTCCCGTTGTCGACGGTGACCTGGGGCGGCATGCTCAACGAAGGCAAAGAGGTCTTCGACGTAGCCTGGTGGAATGCGCTGTGGCCTGGGCTGGCCATTCTGATCACGGTCTTTGGCGCCAATCTGCTGGGCGACGGGCTCAACGCCGAATGAAAGAAATGACGCCGCTCGAGCTCAGCATCGCGTTTCAGACGGACAAGACGCCGGCCGACTACGTCGGGCTGGGCGCGCTCGTCGATCCACTCGGCTTCGACGTGGTCAGCGTTTACAACGACCTGTTCTTCCAGCCGGCGCTCGGGCCCCTGCTGCTGCTGGCCCAGCATGTCCACCGCGCGCGTCTCGGACCCGCGGCGCTCAACCCGTTTACGCTGCACCCCGTCGAGATCGCTGGCCAGGTGGCGTTTCTGGACGCGGTGACCGGCGGGCGCGCGTACCTCGGTCTGGCGCGCGGTGCGTGGCTGGATGCCGTCGGCATCGCCGTCGACCGGCCGGTCACCCGACTGCGCGAGTGCATCGAAGTCGTGCGCTCGCTGCTCGGCGGCAGTGGCAGTGACGAGGGCTACGCGGGCACGCTGTTCCATCTCGACCCCGGTGCGCGACTGCGCTACGTGCCGTGGCGGACGCGGGTGCCGATCACGCTGGGCACGTGGGGCGAACGCACCGCGGGCGCCGTCGGACCCCTGGTCGACGAAGTCAAGATCGGCGGCTCGGCCAATCCGCGCATGGTCGCCCGCATGCGCCAGTGGCTGCCGAAGCACGTCGGCATCTGCGCCGGTGCCGTGTGTGTGGTCGATCGCGACGGGGCCGCCGCGCGCGCCCTCGCGCGTCGTGAAGTGGCGATGTACCTGGCGGTGGTCGCCCCACTGGACGTGACCGTCGACGACCCCGAGTGGCTCGCCCGACTTCGCGGCCACGGTCAGGATACGGCCAGCATCAGCCGCGACATCTCGGACGCCAGGCTCGAGCAATTCGCCTTTGCGGGTACTCCAGACGACATCGTGCGCCAGGTGCACGCGGTGTACACGGCTGGCGCCACTCGCGTAGAGTTCGGGACACCCCACGGCCTGGATCCGGCCGCAGGCGTCCGCCTGCTCGGAGAGGCCGTGCTGCCGGAGCTGCGTGCATCCCTCTGAGAGTTTCGAGCTGTATGACCTTCGCGTGTCCGTCGAATCGATCGGCGGCACGTGCACGTGCAACCACCAGGTGGGGGATGCGTTCGAATTGCGCGGCGGCCAGCTGAGCTTGCCTGGACCGAACACCTCGTTTTGCCTCTATGCGCTCCAGTCGACGTTGCCGCTGCTGCCGGCCAAACAGCGGCCGCTTCAACCGGCTGACTGGATGCAGACCGACACGCGCGTCGTCTGCCCGGACCCACTGTGTGGCGTGGTCATGCACATCGAGCGCATGGATAGTCACAGGGTTCGGCACGCCGACGTGAGTGCGGTACCGTTGCCCCTCACCCCAGGAGGTCCCGACTGACGCGATGCTGACTCGACGAACCTTTGTACGACTGGGCGCCGTGTTCGGCGCGGGTGCTGGCGCGGGATTGCTCGCCGCATGCGCGGCAGGGGCACCGACGCCGCCCACCAGCCCACCCGCGTCCGCGCCGACGGTCGGACCAGCCACCGCCAACGCAACTTCCGGGGCCGCGGCCAACGCAGCTACCCCGTCGGGCGCCAGCGCGACCGGAGTGGCGGCTGCCAACCTGACGCCGCCCGCGGCTCAGCCGACCTCCAGCAGCCAGGCCGCGAGCAGCGCGCCGACGGGTACCTTGACCATCGCCCAGGGCGTCGACGCCGAAAGCATGGATCCGTACGTCACCACCAGCGGCGCCTCCAAGAGCATGCTGTGGACCATCTACGACCGTCTGGTCCAGCGCGACCTGGACCTCGTCATCCAGCCGGGACTGGCCACCAGCTGGCAGGCCCTCGACGACAACACCTGGGAGCTCAAGCTCCGCCAGGGTGTCAGCTTCCACAACGGAGAGCCGTTCAACGCCGACGCCGTCAAGTTCAGCTTCGCCCGCTTCGTGGATCCATCCATCAAAAACGGCTATTCCACCTTGCTCAAGCCCGTCAGCGGGGTCGACGTCGTGGACCCGTATACGGTCCACATTACGACCACCGAACCGTTCGCCGAGCTCATCGAAACGCTGGCGAGCTACGTCGAAATGCTGCCGCCCAAAGCCGCGGCCGACCCGTCGGCCGTCACCCAACAACCCATTGGCACCGGTGCCTACAAGTTCGTGTCGTGGACGCCCAACGATCGCTTCGTGGTGCAAGCCGCCGGTCCGCACTGGACCGGCCAGCCGCATCTGCAGCAGGTGGTCTTTCGCCCGATTCCGGACCCCACCGCACGCATCAACGAGCTCAAAAGCGGCGGTGTCGACATCATCACCAACGTGCCACCGCTGCAGCTCAACAGTCTGGATAACGCCTCGGGAGTCAGTCTGCAGCGGGCGACGAACTCCGGCTCGATCATTCTCATACCCAGCTTCACCAACACCGACGTGTTCAACACGAAAGAAGCCCGGCAGGCGCTCCAGTACGCGATCGACAAGGATCAATTGATCAAAGTCGTGTTGCGCGGTGAAGCGATACCAATGGTCAGCCCATTCCCCAAGGGTGTCACGGGCGGCTACGTGGAGGGACTCCCACCGTACACCTACGATCCCGACAAGGCCAAAGCGCTGCTCGCGCAGGCCGGCTATCCGGATGGCTTCAACGTGAGCCTCAAGGCCCCCGACGGACGCTATCTGCAGGACAAGCAGATCGCCGAGGCCATCGTCGGCCAGCTCCAGAAGGTCGGGATCAATGCCGACCTGGAGACGCAGGAGTGGAGTACGTACGTTCAGGGCATCGTCGGACGCAAATACGAGCTGTTCCTCCTGAGCCAGGGTGGACTGCAAGTCGGTCCGGCGGTCCAGACCAACTGGAGCAGCCGCATCAAAGGCATTGCCTGGCAGGGATACACCAATCCCACCGTCGACGACCTGATCGACACCGCCGCCAAGCAGGTGGATGCTCAGCAGCGCACCGCGACATACGAGCAATTGATGCGCATCGCCTGGGACGACTCACCCTGGATTTACCTGTACCACCAGCAAGATATCTACGGCGTCAGCGACCGAGTGAAGAACTTCCGGCCGACGTCTGAGGCGGTGGTGCTGCTCGTCGATACGCAGGTCACCGGGTGACGCTGGCGTTCACCAACTGCTCGGTACTGCCGTGTGACGGCGCGCCGAGCATCCCCGACGCCGTCATCCTGGTCGACGACGATCGCATCCAGGCGGTGGACCGGCGTGAGGCGCTGGAGCCGGTGCTGCGTGAACGTGGCGCGTCGCTCACCGTCCATGATCTGGGCGGCCGGTGGGTAATGCCAGGCTTGATGGACATGCACGTCCACCTCAGCCTGGCGTTGCCCGGACCTGGTCAGTTGCTGGCGAAAGTAGAAACTGACATGGCCGTGACGTTGCGCGCCTATCGCAATGCCCTCGACGGGCTGCAGGCCGGCGTCACGTTCATGCGCACACTTGGCGACACGCGGTTCGTCGACCTGGAGTTGAAGCGGGCGATCAACGCCGGTCAAATCACCGGTCCGCGCCTGTTCTGCGCCGGGCAGGCGGTCATCGTCACCGGCGGCCACGGGTCGGCTTCGGGTCACTGCCTGGAAGCTGACGGCGCGGATGGATTCCGCCACGCCGTACGCCGTCAGCTGCGTGCTGGAGCCGACGTGATCAAGATCATGATCACCGGTGGCATCGCCGGCGAATTCGAACAGATCCGCGATTCGCAGGCCACCTTCGCCGAGATGGAGGCCGCCTGCCAGGCCGCGCACAATGCGGGGCGGCGCATCACCGCGCACGCGGGTTCCGCCCTAGCCATTGCCGAGGGCGTGCGCGCCGGACTGGATTGCGTCGAGCACGGCTATTTTCTCGATCAGGCGACGGTCGACCAGATGGCGGCGCGGGGCGTGTACCTGGTCCCGACGCTGTCGGTCAGTCGCGCTGAGGACTACATGCGGCGCATCGGCTGTCCGCAGTGGATGATCGACCGCTCGCTGCGTGCTGGCGACGATCATATGCGCAGTTTTCAACTCGCGCTGGCGGCCGGCGTGCCGATCGCCATGGGCACCGACATGCTGCCGGCCGACCCGTATGACGGCACCCTGGCCACCTACCGTGAAGTGGAGTGGATGGTCCAGGGTGGGATGCCACCGGCGGCGGCGCTGCGGGCGGCGACCCTGTCCGCCGCCGAGCTGTGCCAGGTGGACGCGGACCTGGGGTCGATCGCGCCGGGCAAGCTGGCGGACCTGGTGGGCATGCCCCGCAATCCGCTGGACGACATTCGCGCCCTCCGCGAGCTCGACGTCGTGGTCAAAGACGGAGTCGTGATCCGTGACGGCTGTCACTGACGGCATCCTGGCGGAGTACTGGCGCCTGCACCCGGTGGAGGCGACGCACGCCGGCGTCCACGACTTCGACGCCTCCCCCGCCGACCTGAGCGCCGCCGGCTTCGGGGCACGCCGCGACTGGCGGGCGCGCTGCCGCACTCGACTTCAGGCGGAGCCGGTCACTGATGCCGACGACGCGCTGGATCGGCGCGTGCTGCTGCGCGAGCTGACCCGCCAGGACATCGTCGACGAGGACTGGCAGTGGCCGCGACGCGCGCCCATGCTGTACCTGGAGCAAGCGCTGAACGGACTGCAATATGCGCTGGCTCGACCTGCCGCCGACGGGAGTGCGGAGGCGCTGGCGGCACGCGTCGCGGCCATTCCGCGGCTGCTGGCCGACGGTCAGCGCAACCTGCGGGGTGAGCTGGTGCCGGCCGAATACGTGGAGATCAGCCTGGTGGCCACCGCAGGCGCGCAGCGGTTTCTCGCAGACCTCGAGGTGGTCGCCACTGCCGCGGGTCAGGTAGTAGCCGAGCTGGATCGGCCCGTCGCGGCGGCGCTCACCGCGGTTGCCGAGTTCGATCGCTTTCTGCGCCAGGACCTGCACCCAACCGGCGCGTTCGCTCTCGGGCAGGATCTGTTCGAGCGCATGCTGCGCGAGGTCCACGGCGTGCCTCTGTCCGCCGACGACGTGTACCAGCACGGGCAAGACCTGGCGGCCAGCCTCTCGAGCGCGCTCGGGCCGACCTGGCGTGCCGACGTGGAGGCGCTCAAGGCCGACCACCCGTCGCCCGACACGCTGCTGCAAACCTACGCCGACGAGGCGCTGCGCGCTCGCCAGTTTGTGGAAGCACACCAGCTGGTCAATATTCCAGCCGGCGAACGCTTCGAGGTCCGCCCGACGGCGC
>JAFAWJ010000319.1 GCA_019242065.1 Chloroflexota bacterium | reverse complement strand
GTCCGGTCTCGGCGGTGTTTGGCCGCTGGCGGATCGTGGAGATCGAGGGCTGGGACACCGACTACATCGACATACTCGGCCCCGGCCATATCCAGTTCGACCGCGACGGCGGCCACATCGCGTTCGGCGCCGTCCAGATCGGGCTGGATTGCTGGTACAGCGCCACCGGCGCCCACTTCAACTTCCAGGGCCATGACGAGATGACCGAGGTCTCCGGCGATGGTGACGCCGATCTCAACGAGGACGGCACCCTCAGCGGAGAAATCCGCTTCCACATGGGCGACGAGATGCCCTTCACCGCTCGGCGGTGGTGATTTTTCCGCAGCCTGCTAGATGGATTCGGGGGTGGCGCGCACGTGCTCGATCTCGGCACGGGCGAGACCGTGGCGTGGCTGGACTGTGACGAGTGGCTGGCCGGGCAGCTTGCCGTGAGCGAGGCGCAACCGGCGCGAGCCAAGACGCTGTTGCAGCCAGTTGCCGCAGCGCAGGGCTGGACGACGGCGACCCAGGTCGGCGTGCTGCTCGCCTTCATCGACTCCCTGATCGCGGACGATACGGACGTTGTGGACCGCTTGCGCGCGCACCTCGCCGCCGCGTCGGCCGAACCCGAGGCGGTGCTTTGCAGGGAGTGCGGCGAGCCGATACTCATCGTCGCCGAGGGCACATCGCATCACGCCGGCGACACCATGGACGGGATCGACTACAGCCGCGACCGCGATCACGTGGCCATCGCCGACGGGGAGGGCTAAGCGATGGCTGATACGAATTCCGGGTGATCGGGACGGCTGATTGGGCGTAAGCTCATGACGTTGGCACGGGAGCAAGACCATGACGCGGATCATCGAGCATCTGTCCGTGTCGGAGTTGGAGCAGCGCTACCGGACAGCGCAGGAGGCGAGCGAAGCGCGGCACACGCAGGCGATCTGGTTGCTGGCGCAAGGGCGCAGTGTGCTGGAGGTGGCCGACGTGCTGGCGTTCGCGCCACGCTGGGTGGAGAAGCTGGCCGCGCGCTACAACGAACACGGCCCTGACGCCCTGGGCGACCAGCAGCGGCACAACGGGCGCGCAGGTAGCGTGCTGACCGCGGCCGTGCTGGACGCCTTGGCCGAGCGGCTGCGCACGCCGCCTGAGGATGGCGGGCGCTGGACCGGTGCGAAGGTCGCGACCTGGATGGCCAAGCAACTCGGCCTGGCCAAGGTGCACCCGCAGCGCGGCTGGGAGGCGCTGAAGCGGATCCGCTGGTCGGTCCAAGCGCCGCGCCCGCGCCATCCGCGTGCGGCGACACCCGAGCAACGGGCTGAGTTCAAAGGGGGCTCGACGCGGCGGTTGCACACGCTGCAGCAGCGCGCCCCGGCCTTGCGGTCGAGGTCTGGGCCGAGGACGAGCACCGCCTCGGCCTGAAGCCGATCCGCCGGCGCGTATGGGCTCCTATCGGCGAGCGCCCAGTCGCATTGGGCCATCACCGCTACAAGTGGCTGCATGTCACGGCGTTCGTGCAGCCGACCTCGGGTGAGGCGGTCTGGTTCCTGTCCAACGGCCTGAGCAAGCCCTTGTTCGAGCAGCTGCTCGCCAGCTTCGCGCAGCAGACAGGGGCCGGGCGGGAGCGGCATATCGTGCTCGTGCTGGACAACGCCGGCTGGCACGGCCCCAAGGGCCTGGCCGTCCCCGACGGCATCACGCTGGCGTTCCTGCCGCCGTATAGTCCCGAGCTACAGCCCGCAGAGCGCTTGTGGCCGTTGGTCGACGAGCCGGTCGCCAACCAGCACTTCGCCACTCTCGATGACCTCGATGCCGTGGTCGCTGAACGCTGCCGCCGTCTGGACACCACCACCATACGCCCGCACACCAGCTTTCACTGGTGGCCCACACCCGTCCAGCCGAACTGATCATCCGGAATTCGTATGAGGCGACAGACTGCGACTGGCACTGATCGGCACGCGGTCGAATGCGCCGCCATGAACCGCCTAGGCCAGAGCGTGACCTTCTCTCCACCGCGTCGGCGAGCACACGGCCGACATCCTACGCGCGTTGGGACGGAGGCGGGCAGACTGAGCGTGTGAACTCGGCCGACACCGGTGCGTTGGCCCACGTCAACG
>JAFAWJ010000318.1 GCA_019242065.1 Chloroflexota bacterium | reverse complement strand
AAGCGGATGCGCTCGCGCGATCATGGCACCATCGTCCAGGTTGGCTCCGCGCTCGCCTACCGCAGCATACCCTTGCAGTCCGCGTACTGCGGAGCCAAGCACGCCATCGTGGGCTTCACCGACTCGATTCGCACTGAGCTGATTCACGACGGGAGCCGTGTCCACATCACGATCGTCCAGATGCCCGCGCTGAATACGCCGCAATTCAGCTGGTGCAAGAGCGCCATGCCGCGCAAAGCGCAACCTGTTCCGCCGATCTTTCAGCCTGAAGTGGGTGCGGAGGCAGTGTACTGGGCCGCCCATCAGCGCCACCGCGAAGTCTTTGTCGGTTGGTCCACAACGCAAGCTATTCTGGGCCAGCGCCTTGCGCCTGGTGTCCTCGACCATGTCGTGGCCACCACCTGGGAGGCTCAGATGTACGACGGCGCGCGCAATTCCGACGACGCGGTCGATCTCTACACGCCGGTGCCAGGCCATCAATCCGCGCACGGAAGCTTCGACGATCGCGCAAAGGACCACAGTTGGGAACTCCAGTTGACCACGCGTGCGAGCTGGCTATCCACAGCGCTTTCGAATGCCGCCGCTTACGTGTTGCGCAAGCTCTCGGCTACTCCCTCGCCTTCGACCGCACGCCAGAGTCCGTCCGCGGTGCAGCACGCGCAGGCTGTCTCGACAACTCGCTAAGCGCGGCGAGGGGCATCTCCTCCTGGCGTAACTTCCATCCAGACTCGGTCGCATGTGCCATGCAACGATGATCCGCAGTCTGGGTCACCAACTCGCCAACCGCGGCTCAGGCCCCCAGTGGGTCCTGAGCCGCCGTCTTGAAGCTCGCAACATTGTCAAGACTTCTTGGGGTGACTCTTTTTCGCTTTGGTTTCGCCGTGCTCGGCACGCGTCTTGTTCACGGTGCGTGCGGCGCGTTCTTCGGCCTCACCTTTCGAAACCCCACGATCCTCATAGCTGTCCTTAATGTGCTCGTACTGTCGATCGCGCTTGCTTCCTTGCTTCACACCTCTTGGCATAATCGGACACCTCCCGGAGAAAAGCTGCGATCGTCGGTAGCAACTTCTGGACCACCGCGACTGTGAGGTATCACGCGACGACATCGCCCGAAGATCTGATGGCGGAAGCACAACACAACCGATCCTGACATCAATCCGCGTACTTGCGAGCGATACCGTAGGCGACGTGCAAAAAGTCAGCTCCCGTGAGCGCAGCGCACGCTCCAGCCAGTACCCGCGTGACTCCCGGCTTGACGAACAGACCGAATACAAGGACCGTCAGTATCCACTGACCAAAACAGAATGGACAGGTCAGCACCTCACCCATGGCATGCTGGATGCCTGTTCCGCGAGCACCCTCCTGCACCTCTCCATCCCCCGCGTTACTTTCAAATGTCGTGAACGGGGCTCGAATGATACTCGTCACGGCGTCTTTGGTGATCAGCCGACTCAGCTTGTGAGTTGCCAGTGCGAGCAGCACGATATCCCCTGGGCTGAGTCGTTCCAGGGTCCGCGCCTGGAGCAGGCGAGCCGCGACGATCTCGCCTCCAACCAGGGCATTGAAGACAGCCACGAGCCCCGCGTATCCGCGCAGCGGGCGATCCTCATGGGTGTGGCCGCCATACGCACTGAATAGCCGGTCAACTGTATTGATCATCGCGCCGCGTGTGCCCCGCGCTCGACAATCCAGTTACCGCGGGACTCCCCGTGGTGCCACCTCTCAGTCGTCGCACGAGTGCGATCAGCGATTCGCAGCTGTCTCGATGCCATACTCCCTCCACACTCCGGCCGTGAGCCGCGGTGCACTCGCATCTCGCGTGCCACACGCATCGCACGTCTCGACCGCTTGTAAGCGGCACGTGAATTGCTGGTTAACGCATCGTGAACGGCGAGCTCGTCCTCCGTTTCGTCCTCGGTGGCCTGGCAGTGTCCGCCTTCTCATTGCTTGGCGACGTGGTGCGGCCCAAAACACTCGCGGGCGTCTTCGGAGCGGCGCCGTCCGTCGCACTGGCTACCGTCGGTATCGCCCTGGCTTCCAGAGGCTCCGAATATGCCTCGCTGGAGCTGCGATCGATGGCATTCGGAGCGATCGCGCTGGGCTGCTATGGATTCGTCGTCGGTCGTCTACTCTTGCGCGGCGCGCGTCCGACACTGCTCGTCACCGTGGCTGCGCTGATTGTCTGGTTTGGCCTGGCACTGGGGTTATGGGCGCTCTTTCTGCATGCCGGAGGGGAAGCATGAATGGGCCACTCGGACTCAGCATTCAGGTCGGGCGCCTGCGGCAGACAAGGCCCCGCGAATATCTCATACGATTCGCGTTCGGTGGCCTCGTCACCGTTGGCGCGGGGCTGGTTGGTAACTGGTGGGGAGCAGCCATCGGCGGGCTCTTTCTGGCCTTCCCCTCAATTTTGCCAGCCAGTCTGACGCTGATAAAAGACCACGCAAAGCTGAGTGGCGCCGCCGGAGCAGATGCTCTCGGCGCGGCGCTTGGTAGCCTGGGGCTGGTCGCCTTCGCGCTCGTGGGTTGGCAACTCAGCACATCGCTGAGTGGCTGGTTGATGTTGATTGTGGCACTCGCAATCTGGCTGGTCCTGGCGGGTGCTGCCTGGATCGTCTTTCAGGCATGGCATTCATCGCGAAGAAACGCGAAACAGGCTCACACGCGCGGGCATTTGAAGCCAGACCAGACTCCGAGGCATGTCTAGGTTCGCGTGTTCCTCTAGATCCAAGAACCTCAAATGACCGCGTGGGATCGAGTTTGCTAGACGCGGCGCGTGTCAAGAGCAACCGCTCCCCGCTCCTCCGCCTCGCATGCCAAAGCGTCGCCACTTGTCCGTCAGCGCAGCCATGACAACACAACAGTTCGGCAGTACCACGCCGCATCCTAACGGGCTCGATCCGCAAAA
>JAFAWJ010000144.1 GCA_019242065.1 Chloroflexota bacterium | reverse complement strand
CGGTGGTCGCCGACGCGTTCGCAACGCCCGAGTACGAAGATTGTGCGCGACTGGCGCGCGAGGCACACGTGCCGCTGCGCGAGGTGTATGCCGCCGCCCAAGACGCCGTGAGACGCCTTTTGTGACGTCCGCGAGACGCTTTTTCGTGGCCGCGTGACGCTTTTCAGGCCGCCCCGAGACGCAGCCTGTGACGCCCTGCTCCGCATGCTGGTGCGCGTAACCGCACCTTGCCAACCACAGAGTAGTTGCTGTAGCCGGTCAGCCGTCGCCTCAGGCGCTGAGCACCTGCTGCGCCTTGTCGACGATGCGCGCTTCGTTGGGGTAGGACAACCTCCGCAGCGCCTCGCCGATCGGGAACCACTCGACGACGTCGTACTCACCGTCGTGATTGTCCGTATCCCCGCCGGTCATTTGCATGAGGTAGAAGTGGACCGTTTTCGAGTGGCGCACACCGCCCCACACGAACCAGTAGTGGATCTGGTCGAGCGGGCGCTCGATGCGCACCAACAGGCCGGTTTCCTCGCCGACCTCGCGGACCGCGGTGCCTTCCAGGGTCTCGCCGACCACGGGCGTACCTTTGGGCAGTGCCCAGCGCTTGGGGCGGATGCGGCCGACCAGCACCACCTCGATCGGTCCGTTGTCACTCGCGCGTCGGTAGACGACGCCGCCCGCTGAGACGTCACGCACCGTGCCTCCGCCGCCCCGACCCTGGTTCGTCGACGTCGGCTGGCTCGGATGCGACGCCGTGCTCGAGACGGAGGCTCCCCCGCCGGCTGGCGAATCCTGGGTCGGACCGGCTTCGGGGCCGCGTGCGCCGTTGCGTCGTCCGCGTCCTCGTTTGAAGCGACGCCCCCCTCGAGCCACGGTACCCACCGTAACCGCTGTACGCCGCGTGGCGCTAGTGCGCGGGGCTCGGCGTTGGCGCGATGGCGTTGGTCGCCACCGCCGGCTTGGTGGCTGCCTGTGTCGCCTGCGGCTTCGAGGCGGCGGTGGCTGGTTGGGTGCGCGCCGCCGTCGCGGCGCTGGAGGCTGTCGACGACGGGGCGACGGCGGCGGCCACGGCGTGGCTGGTCGCGGGTGCGGCCGCCGGCTTGATCGCCTTCTGCGTATCGAGCACGTTCTGGATCGCGGCGTCCATGCTGGCGGAGGCAGGCTTGCCCTTGGAGCCCACCAGGGTCACGGTGCGTGCCGGCTCATACGAGCTCTTGAGGTCGAGGTCGCGCTCTTTGCTGCCGTCCTCGGGAATGACGTGGCGGACGACCTCGGCATCGAATCCGTCGCGCGCCGTTTCGACCAGCAGGGTGTGGCCCCAGGGCAGCGTAGGCTCCGCCTCGGCCAGGGGTGTCGGATCCGGCGGTGTGCGATTGGTGATCTTCGCGTCGTCGACCTTGACCTGCCACGGCGGCTTCTGGCCGTACAGGCCGAAGTAGACGTTCGAGTTATCGGCATCCGCCTGGATCAAGATGTACGTGCTGGTGGTGTTGGTCCACTTGAAGTCGAGACCTGAGTCGCTGTCGACGGTGACGTCCAGGCCGACGACGCCCCGCGAGGTGTAGGCCGGAATCCAGTACAGGTGCCAGTAGCGCTGCTCGAGCTGATAGCCCGACCAGAACACGGGCTGGAACAGCGTGGTGGCTACCTGGCAGATGCCACCCGCCACGCTCGGGACGGTGCGTGGCCCGTCGTTACCGGACTCGATGCCGAAGCCCCATTCGAAGCCGGCGTCGATGGTCGTCGGTCCGACCGAGTCGTTGAAGGAGAAGGTGGCACCCGGTGCAACGACGACGCCGTTCAGTCGCTGGGCCGCCAGCTGGATGTTGTGCACCTTCTCGGGAACCGATCCTGCGAACGACGTGCTGCCCTTGTCGATGAGGTCGGTGATCCCCAGGGATTGGGCGTCGTTCTCGGTCACCGTGGGGTTGACCGCTGACACCGGCAACTGGACGCTGGTCGTGCCGGACAGCAGCGCGTCGTGCACGGCCTGGACCAGCGCTGCCTGGTCGACGCTGCGCCCCTGGGCGCTTGGACGCAGCACGGTCAGGTTGCCGCCATTGAATGCGAAGCGCGCGTCCTGGACTGGCTGGTCGACCTGCTTGGCGATGCCCGCTACCCAGCTCTGGAGTGCCTGGTCGTCGAGGCCGACAGCGGCAGGCCGTCCGGCACTGGCGCCACCGCTCAGCGACACGATCTTGGCCAGATCGGCGTGTTGAAGGTGCCAGGACTGGTCCTCGAACGTGACGGTCAGCGACGGGACGTCCGGGCCAAGCCAGTGATCGAGTTGATCCCGCGCCGACTGGAGGTCGCCGTTGGCCACGGCTGGCGGCACGCTGTCGACGACGAGAGTGACGGTCTGACTGTTGTCATCCAGCGCCGTGCTGAGTTGCTCGCGCGAGGCATCCACGTCGAGTGCCGCGCCGGCTTGCGCGTCAGTGGACTGGATGGTGCCGTCCTGACCGACGATCAGACTGGCGTCGACCGGCGGGCGATTGATTTGGGCGGCCATGCCATTGAGTGCATTGTCGAGCGCCGCGACGTCAGTCGGGCTATCGATGGAGATAGTGCGGCCCCGTGCCAGGGCGTCCATCTGATCACCGAGCCGGCTGAGCGGCCCGCCCGAACGGCCGACGTCGTACGCCGCACCCACAAGGTCATTCGGGTCCAGGCGCAGGCCCAGGTCGCGGGCCGTCGTGTGCCAGGTT
>JAFAWJ010000081.1 GCA_019242065.1 Chloroflexota bacterium | reverse complement strand
TCTCGACGATCTGTTCCAGCGGCTCGAGGTTGCCGGACGGTTCATGCGGATTGACCCATCCTGGCCCGCGACGATGTACCGCGGGACGATGCTCAGCGCCCACGAGCTCGCGGCCCTGAGGCAGATCGCGGACGTCGTCCGGCTCGGGCGAGTGCGCCGCATCGAACCCGATCGGATCGTGCTCGAGCGCGGACAGACGGCAACTGCCCTCGACGTCGTGCACGTCGACTGCACTGCGCTTGGTCTGAACGACGCCCCGGCCACGCCGATCTTCCAGCCCGGTCGAATCGTGCTTCAGCAGGTACGACAGCTCTCGCCGACATTCAACGCGGCCCTCGTCGCCTTCGTCGAGGCCCACCGGACCAACGACGCGGACAAGAACCTGCTCTGCCCACCTAATCCGTACCCCACCAGCATCCAGGACTGGCCGCGCATGGTTTGCACTTCGTGGAGCGCAGAGAGGCAGTGGTTGAGCGAGCCTGACATCGCGGCATGGGTGGCCGCGACCCGGCTCAATCTGTTGCGCGCGCTTCCCGACCACGCCTTCGAGCCATCCGTCAAGGCGTCGGTCGCGCGCTACGTCGCACACGTTGGGGCAGCCACCAAACGCCTCCAGCAGTTGTAAAGGGTGGACTCGAGCTGCGTCGGGGGAACCCTGCTGCTGGCGACCATCGCGTTGTGGCGCTGAGCGCGGCGTGCCTGGACTCCGAGCGGCTCGAGCGTCTGGTGCTCATCGACGCCTCCGAGTCGCGCGAGGCCCTGCGTATGACGCATGCCGACCTCGGTCGCGCGCTGGGCGTGGTTCGGAACACGCTGGCTCGCTGGGAGCGCGGCGAGTTACTGATCCGGCATTCCGGGCTGGTCGCGCTGGGAGCCCGACAGGTCATCGCCACAGCGTGATGCGATCAGCGTCGCCACGCCGTCAAGGATGCGTTCGAGGCCGAACCGCAGCGCGTCGTTGCGACGGCCGCTGGTGGCAGCAGAAGCAAATGCTGCGCGAGTCTCGCAGAAGCGCTCGGCGTGAGCAGCCAGGAGCGGTTCCAACGCCGTTGCCAACGCTGATTCGGCTTCCGACGCACTCGCCGCGATCTGCACACAACCGCGCACATGGTTGTTCAGCAGCGCCAGCACATCGAGCCGCTCGGCGCCGTCCAGCGGCGTCTTTGACATCGCGGCGAGACCACGCTCGAACCACAGGAGCTCGTTGAGGCCCGGCGTGCGCACGCCGAGGGTGAGCTCGAGCGACCACGGTCGCGCGGCCATCCGTGTGTGGAGCTCGAGAGCCCAGGTCGAGAGCTGCGAGCGCCAGTCGGCGCCTCTGATGGCAGAGAACGTGGCGGGTGGCGGGCCAAGCGCGCGGTCGAGCATGAGCGCGGCGAGCTCGGTCTTGCCAGGCAAGTAGCGATAGAGGGCCATCTTGGTGGCACCGAGCGCCTCGCCGACGCGCTGCATCGTGACGGCATGCAGGCCTTCGGCGTCGGCGATGGCGATCGCGGCGTCGACGACCTCCTGGAGGCGGTATTTGGGTTTGGGTCCGCGACGGAGCGGCGTCGGCACGTGGGCGGGGGACTCAGTGGCTGCTTGCAACTGTGTCCAATGGAATCAATTATGCGCGTGCTCGTCTCCGGCGCCAGCATCGCCGGTCCCGCTCTCGCTCGCTGGCTCGGCCACAACGGTTTCGAGGTCACGCTCGTCGAAAGTCGCCCACCTTGCGCGGCGGTGGACAGGCCGTCGACTTCAAGGGCCGTACCCACTGCATGGTGCTCCAACGCATGTGCGCCTGGTCGATGCCAGCCGTCGCGTCAAGGCGGTCATGCCGGGTGAGTTTCTAGGTGGCGATGTCGAGATGTTCCGCGGCGATCTGGCCGCGATTCTGCACGCGCACAGCGCGGCGTGCGCCGAGTACGTCTTCGACGATGTGATCGTCGCGCTCGATTCGCACGCTGCGCACCCGAGCGTTTCGACCTGGTCGTGGGCGCCGATGGCATCCATTCCGCGGTGCGCGAGCTGACCTTTGGCCCGGAGCAGCACTTTGTGCAACCGCTCGGCTACTGTAGGCGGTCACCAGTGTAGCGGTGCCCGTCGGCGAACTTCTTACCACGCTGCCGAGCGGGCGGGCCGTGGCGTATGGCTACAACGAACCCGGCCGATTCGCGGTGCTGGGTGGCTCCAAAGCTTCGCAATTGTTCGTCTTCCGTGCGGAGGCCGCGGACTACGATCGGCGGGATATCGCGTCGCAGCGGCGCTTCCTCGAGCGCAACCTGAGCGGCATGGGCTGGCGCATGCCCGAACTGCTGGATGCGACACGCCGCGCATCTGAGTTCTATCTCGACGGTCTGGCGCGCTCCACGATGACGTCGTTCACCCGGGGGCACGTGGCGCTGGTCGGCGATGGGGCTACGCAAACACGCTCGGCGGCTTTGGACTGGCGCTGATTGGCGCATATGTGCTGGCCGGCGAGTTGGTGGCAGCGCGCGGCGACCACGCCGTGGCGTCCCCTGCCTACGATGGGCGCATGCGGCGACTGACGCAGGTGGCGCGAACCGGCAGCGCGGGTCCTTTCCTTGCGCCGGCATCCGCGCTGCGCATCCGCTTGCGCGACTGGACCTTTGCGAACCCGTTGCTCGTCTGGAGTTTGATGAAGCTGACGGACATGTTCGCGACCGACGCGAGCGTGCCGGACTACGACCTGCGCTGAGCAGGTCGGCCGACGACGGCAGCGCAATGACTGCGGCCTGGTACCAAGGTTCTTGTCACCAGCCACAAAGTAACCGCGCCGCTAGCAGGCCTACACCGCGAACCGGTCCATGGCGTCGCGCTCGAGCAGGCGGTGTACGCCTCGGTCATCGACCATCAGTGGGTACAGCTGCCATCTCAGTCACATCGAACGGCTCACCGACGGACGAGATACCGGATGTGTGTGGCCTCCGGCGTGTCGATCACCCGAACGATCTCCAGTTCGACGCGGGACGGCAACATATCGAACAGCCGACGACCAGCGCCGAACAATACCGGGATCTGATGGATCTGCAAGGCATCGAGCACGCCAACCTCCAGGGCGCGTTGCGCGGTGTACGCACCATGGACCAATACGTCCCGGCCCCCGGCTGCAGCCTTCGCCTGCGCCATCGCGCTCTCGATCCCGTCGGCGACGTACGTCACCAACGGGTAGTTGGCAACCGAGGGACCCGGCGGCCGGTGACTGGGCACGAAGATGCGGACGCCGTCGTGGTGATCACCACCCCAGTGGTCGACCTGTTCCACGGTTTTGCGACCGGCCAGGACTGCACCGGTCGCTTTGATTTCGTCCAGAAACTGTTTGCCTATCCCCGATGCATCAATGGTGTGTGCGCCCGGCCCTGAGTCCGAAGCAAACCCATACCAAGCGTGGAGCCGCATGAAGTCGTCGCCCCCGGGGTTGCTTGGTTCGTCGTTGGGGCCGGCAATGTATCCGTCGACTGACATCGACATGTAGAGCACGGACGCGGACATTTCGACGCTCCTATGGTCTCGATGGCTTGGCGTCGGCCTGGGTCGCCACGCTCGACGGCGCCGAGTGAGTGCCAGCGGACGATTGCCGCTGGACTTGCATTGGAAGCCGGGTGATGTGCCAGGAGAGATGGCTGGCACGGCCCGTGGACTGGACACGCGAGTGCCAGTGGGGCCGACGCATGTTCGACGAGTGTAATGTCGCTCGCGCTTGCGTGTCGTCCGATCGCCGCGCAACTCGCTCAGGCCGCGTGATTCCAAGCCGCCGAGCCTCCACCGAACTCAGGGCAATTCAGTGTGCTAGATGGAAGACGGCCTCGGAACCATCGGCGACAGCACACGCGATGGCTGCTGACTGTTACAACTGAGGTCGTTGTTTCCGTCGCCAACCGCCCGGCTGCGTCCGGGATCCAGCCCTCGGCTTTGGCAGAAGGACAGGACCCCGTTCCATTTGCTGACGCCTGGCGCACGCAGACTGAGCGTAGCTCCGCCATACGTCACTTCGCCGCTGACGGACCCGGCC
>JAFAWJ010001118.1 GCA_019242065.1 Chloroflexota bacterium | reverse complement strand
CTCCTGCTGGGGCTGATCCTGATCACCGCGATCCTCGGTCAGCTGATCAGTAACACCGCCACGGCGCTGGTGGTGATCCCCATCGCCCTGTCAGCCGCCGCCGCCGTCGGCGTCTCGGGCCGCCCAATGCTGATGGCCGTGAACGTCATGTCCGCCGCCGCCTTCCTCACTCCCGTCGCGACGCCAGGCAACATGATGGTGATGGGTCCTGGCGGGTACCAGTTCAACGACTACTGGAAACTGGGCCTGCCCATGCTGCTGTGGTACGCCGTAATTGCCCTGTTGTGGGTCCCCTTCGTCTGGCGGTTTTAGTTCTGTTTTGGAGGGAGTGCGCGCATGCGCGCACTCCTCAAGGTGGCGCATGCGCCACCTTGCCCAGCGGTGCATGCACCGCTGGGTGCTAACGCAACGGGTCAGGGGGCGGCAGCCCCCCGCCGCCGTTCGCTGCGCTCACTCCCGCGGCGACCCCCCGCGTACGTGCTGTCCGCGACTGTCAGCTCACCATGGTCAAACACGAATGTCGAGCGGATTCATCAAGTCGACAGTTCGCCTGTCGGCGCTGGTGTGGTCGAGACATCCCACCATTGTCGGAGACCAACTCCCCGTAAAACTTACACGCGACAGGCCGTGCATCACTCATATGGTCGTCCTAGACGCTCGCGAGTCCCAGCACATCCGCGGCGGTGCGCTCCAGGATTTGTTTCTGGGTGTCTTCGGGTAGACCGGCATTCAGCACGTAGTCGACGTTGTGTTTGATCGCCCCGATGTACGGAAAGTCCGTCCCCAGCATCAATCGCTCTGGACCCAGCGCCTCGCACGCGCAGCGCAGCGCGGGCGCGTACCCGTTGGCGGTGTCGTAGTACAGCTTGCGCAGCAGGTCGGCCTTGCCGCGCCGCAAAATGCGCGGATAGATCACCGGCAAGGTGCCCCCAAAGTGCGGCACGATGATCCGCAGTTCGGGATTACGGTCCACCAGCCCCGACAACAGCAAGCGCAGCGCCGCCAGCGTGTCTTCGAAGCACGCCCCGGCCATGCGGGCCAGCTCGTAGTCGCGGATGTGCGCGTCCGTGGCCCGGAAAATTGGGTGAAGAAAGACGACCGTATTGCGACGGTTCAGCTCCGCCCAGAACGGCTCGAAGGCGGCGTCGTCCAGGGTACGCTCGCCTACTGAACAGCCGAGGGCGATGCCCAGCATGTCGAGCTCGTCGAGACAGCGGCTGGCCTCGGCGATGGCGGCGTCGACGTGGGGCAGGGGCACGCTGCCGAAGGCCGCCAGCCTGCCCGGGTGCTCGCGGGCAATCGCCGCGTAGGCATCGTTGCCAACGCGCGCGGCCGCGACGGCGTCCTGCTCCTTGCTCAGGTACGGGGCGTTACTGCCGAGTGAGAGCACCTGCAGCTGGACGCCCGATTCGTCGAGCATGCCAATGCGCTCGGCGATGCTGCCCTGTTGCTGAAGCGCGGGATCCTGGCTGGTGCTGCCCGTGGCGCGGGCAACCAGCCGCACGTAGTCATCCGGCAAAAAGTGACCGTGAACGTCGATGCGCATGATCTGACGCTATCACGACACACAGCCAGGTCCCGCCGCCTGGCGGATCCAACCGTCAGGACCAGCGGGTCTCGCGGCCCGCTCGCGCAGCGCACGGCCAGTCCGAGACCGAAATACGCCGTCGGGCGCGAGCCGTCAGTCCGAAAGGTATGTCAGGCGAGCCAGACGTTCCACCACCGCTGGGCCGAGTGCAGCGTCGAGCTCAGACCCTGAACACTCGTGGTGGTGAGAAACCGATTGGTCGTCGGCGACATCGTGATGATGTACGCCTCCTGCAACAGCATGTCGTTGAGATCGGAATAGAGCTGCGTGCGCTTGGTGGCATCCGGCTCCGATGTCGCGCGACCCACCAGGTCGACGGCCGCCGCATTCGCCGGAGCCGTGAACGCCGAGCTGTTGCCCGTCACACTCAGCGCCCGGCTCTTGACGAAGCCCGTCGCCGGATCGAGATTGGCAAAGGACCCGCCGCCCAGCCAGAAGCCGTTGTACGTCCAGTTGTTGACCAGGTTGAGGTACGAAGCCAGGTCCTGCGGCTTCAAGGTCAGCGTGATGCCGAGTGTGGCAAAGTCGCTCTGGAGGATCTGGGCAAAGGAGGTCAGCTCGGCGCTGCTGTTTTGCATGATCACGTCGCCCGTGAGCGCGCCCGTCACGCCAGCCGCCTGCAGCATGGACTTGGCCTTGTTGAGATCAAACCCGTAGGCGTTGCCCTTGGTCTCGTCATACGCCGGCGACGACTTGGCCCACGGCAGGGCCGACGGCACCTCGAGCCCCTTGTTGACGGTGTCCGTCCACCGCGTGCGGTCGACCGCGAACTGCAGCGCCTGGCGAGCCTGCTTGTTGTCGAACGGTGGCTGCTGGCAGTTGATGCCCATGCACCAGAAGTTGCCTGCCGAATAGGTGACTGGCGTGTACTTGGGATCGTCGCGAAGGCGGATGAAGTCGGTCACGGGCGGGACCGCCACGTCCAGCGCGCCGGCTTCGAACTGGGTCGTCATCGCCTGCGGGTCGCTGATGACCGACATGTTGATGCCATCCAGGTAGGGCTTGCCGGACTGCCAGTAATTGGGGTTCTTGGCCAGCACCAGGGCTTCGTGTTGCCGCCACTCGACGAACTTGAACGGACCGGTACCGACGGCCTTGGTCGGGTCGTTGGCGGCGGTGGGCTCGGCAATGTTCAGGAACTCGAAGAAGTCGAAGGCGGTCGGACGCGGCTTGTCGGAGTTGAAGATGACCGTGTATTTGTCGGGCGTCTCGATCGAGGTCCACCACTTGGCTTCGTCGAGCTGCGTGTTCGGCAGATCGCGCGCTCGCTCGCTGTTGAACTTGACGGCATTGGAGTCGAGCTCGGCACCGTTGTGAAACTGGACGCCCTGGCGCAGGTTGAACTTGATGGAGGTGTAGTCGGGCGACACCTCCCAGCTTTCGGCCAGCATCGGCTGCGGAGTGTGGTTCTGGTCGAACTCGGTCAGGCGATCGTAGACGGTGTAGTAGGCGTCGACGAGGCGGAAATGCGGGTCGAGCCGATTGACGTCGTCGGTAAACCCGTAGCGCAGAGTGCCGCCCGTTTTCGGGGTGGAGGTGGCGGCGGCGGGCGTTGTCGCGGGCTGGCCGCCGGCGGCAGGGGCATTCGGTGTGGAGACGCTGGCGGCCGGGGCGGCCGGCGCCGCCGGGGCGCACGCGGCGAGGGCGATGGTGCCCAGGCCCGAGGCAACGAGCGTCAGTGCGGTGCGCCGACTGAACTTGGATCCGAGTGTGGCTGGGTCCTTCGACATTGAAGACATGTTCCCCTCTCGCGCGCGTCTACGGGCAATGGAGTGTGTGGACTGATTGAACCGCGATCGACGGCTTGCATGCTAATTGATCAAATTGCCAATGACAATCCCCGGGTGGGCTTACACTCGTGAGGTGGTTCGCTCCGGCCCACCTCGCCAGCACGGCGAGCGTACCCGCGCCAGAATCCTGAGTGCAGCCCGCAAGGAGTTCGCGCGCAGCGGCTACGCGGGCGCACGGATCGACGCCATCGCCCGACGCGCCGGCGTCAACAAGTCCCTCATCTTTTATTACTTCCAGAACAAGGACGCCCTCTCACGCGCCGTCACCGGCCAGCGCCTGGCCACCTATGCCCTGCCGCGGCCTGATGGCGCATCTGAGCGTGAGGACCTGTTCGCCTGGCCGTTGTGGCTGTTCGGTCGCGGCGAAGAAAGCCTCGACGCGGTCCACTTCGTACTCGGCGAAGGCATCCGCGCGGAGATGCTCGGCTTCGACCTGGTGGACGAGGACAAGCGTCGCGCCAGCTTTCGCGAGCAGGTGGCCCGCGTCCGCCAGCAACAGGCGGCCGGCACGCTGCCCGCCGACCTGGACAGCGCGCAGCTCACCCTGTTCCTGTACATGCTGGGTGTCTACCCCTACATCCTGCCGCAGGGCGCGTACCTGATTACCGGCGCCGCGCCAGACGAGGCGACATTCCGTACCAGGTTCGAAACGTTCATCGGCGACCTGGCGCGTGCGTTGCGGCAGGACTCCTGAGCGTGGCCAGCGCCGACCGCGAGGATCCGACCCGCACCCGCATCCTGCATGCCGCGCTGAAGGAGTTCGGGCTGCACGGTTTTCGCGGCGCTCGATTGGAGGCCATCGCCCGCCGCGCACGGGTGCCGCGCGGTCTCATTGCCTACTACTTCAACACCAAGGAAGGTCTGTTTCGAGCGCTCGTCGCCGAGCGTGCCGCCTCAATTGAACGGCTCCAGCAACAGGTGGGCGATGGCGCCGACGATCCGTTGGCCTGGACCCTCAGCCTGTTTGCCCAGGGCGAGCAGACACTCGACTGGGCGCACATGCTGATCTGGGAAGGCCTGGAGTGGGCACTACCGACCGCACCCACCCTCGATGGAACTGACCCGCTGCTGGATGCCGGCCGCGGCGACTTCTGGCAGCACAGAATCGCCGAGGTTCGGTCGCAACAGGCCGCGGGCAAGTTACCGTCCGGTGTCGAAGCGGACCAGCTCGTATTTTTTCTGTGGGTCCTGGGGATGTATCCGTACCTGATACCCCAGGTCGCCTACCTGATCACCGGGCACTGGCCCTCGGATGAACGGTTTCAAGTGGATTTCGATCGCTTCGTGCGCGGCATCGCCAGCCGCTTGCGCTCGGTGTAGGATGCACCTCTGTGGCGGAGCTCGTAGGCGCATTCGGTGTGCCGCACATGCCGAACTCGCCCTTGAGCGTGCGCACCGAGCCCCATGGCGAGCTGGCGCAGCTCTTCGCCATGGTGCGCGACCACCTCGACGCCGTCGACCCTGACTTCCTGGTCCTCTTCGATACCGACCACTTCGCGACCTGGTACTACCAGAAGCTGCCCGTGTTCGCCATCGGAGTGGCCGAAGAAACGTCCGGTCCGGGTACCGACGACTGGCCCGGTCTCACCAGTTTTCGCAAAATCCCCGTCGCGCAGACATTGGCCCGCCACATGTATGTCTGCGGACTCGACCACGGCTTCGACCTGACACTCACCGAGGAATTCACGGTCGACCACTCCGTCACCGTGCCCCTGGAGATGCTCAACCCCAGCATGCGGCGCCCGTTCGTCCCGTTCTGGGTAAATGGCATCGCGCCACCGCTGCCACTGTCGCGGCGTGTGTTTGCCGCCGGCGAAATGGTGCGCCAGGCCATCGACGCCCTGCCGGGTGATGCGCGCGTCGCGGTTGTCGCCAGCGGCGCAATTTCAGGTGATATCGGGGGACCGCACGCCTCGCCGGGCGGTCCGGGTGCACCGGCGGACGATGCGTGGGTGAACTTCGCCGTCGCCTGCATGCGCGACGGCAACGTCAACGATCTGCTCAACGCCGCGACGCGCGAACGCCTGCAGCGCGCGGGCAACGTCACCGGCGAGGTGCTCAACTGGATTGCGCTGCTCGGCGCCGTCGGTGGCCGCCGCCCACGCCAGATCGAGCCCCAGCTGCGCGGCGGCAACGCCTACGCCGCCTGGCGGTGGGACTGATAGATGAGTCTGTACGGCATCCACAAGGCGCTCTGGCTGGTGCAGAACGACCTGGAGTTTCGCGAGCGCCTGCGGAGTAACCCCGACGCGGCCCTGGCGGACCTGCCCTTGACGGAGCTCGAGCGCCAGGCACTCCTGAACCGTGATATGGCGGCGCTGTACCGCATGGGGACGCACACGTTTTTGATGTCACGGCTACCGCGCTTCAACGCACTCGGCGGGTTGACGCGTGCGGAATATCAACAGTCCATCCGTCAGGTGCTCGATGACCCGGACGGCGGTGTGCGGGGATGACGGACAACGCCTTCTGGACGACGCCGGTTCATCAGCCGCATCAAGGCGCCGAGGACCATCCGCATGGCCCCGGCTGCGGCCACCCGTCGGCGGTGCACGCCGCCCAGCACGTGGATTATCTGGTGGATGGCCACGCGCACCACGCGCACGAGGGCCACTGGGACGAGTGCGACCCCGCTGCGCTCGCTGACCTGTGGCGCTCTTGGGCAGCCAGCCAGGTGGTGAGCTCCGATAGTCTTTACCCCAGCCGCGTCACGTCCGCGTGTGGAAGAGTCTGAAGCATGGCCCAGATCACCGCGGTGCGCGCGATTTGCACGGCGCCCGATGGTATCCGTCTCGTCGTCGTCAAAGTAGAGACCAGCGAACCTGGACTGTACGGCCTCGGCTGCGCCACTTTCACTCAGCGGCCACTGGCGGTTGTCACCGCCGTTGAGGAGTACCTGGCGCCCTTCGTCGTCGGTCGCGATCCCGACGACATCGAGGACATCTATCAGTCCGCGTATGTGAGCTCGTACTGGCGCAGTGGCCCGGTCCTCAACAACGCCCTGTCGGGCGTCGACATGGCGTTGTGGGACATCAAAGGCAAGCGCGCTGGCATGCCGGTGTACCAACTTCTGGGGGGCAAGTGCCGTTCGTCCGCGGCGCTGTACGCGCATGCCTCGGGTGCGGACCTGCAGGAGCTCGAGGACAACGTGCGGCGATTCATCGACGAAGGCTATCGCTACGTGCGCTGCCAGATGGTCGTACCTGGCTATTCGACGTACGGCTCAGCCGCCCATACCCAGATGAATGCCAACCTACCGCCCCACCTGCGTTTGACCCAGCAGCCCTGGGAGCCCTCGCCCTACTGCCGCATGGTGCCGCGCATGTTCGAGCATCTTCGCAGTCGAGTCGGCGACGAGGTGGAGCTGCTGCACGACGTGCACGAGCGCGTTCCACCCATCCAGGCGATCGGCCTGGCCAAGGAGCTGGAGCAATACCACCTCTTTTTCCTGGAGGACCTGCTGGCGCCCGAGGACAACGACTATTTCCGCATCGTGCGTCAGCAAACCAGCACCCCGCTGGCGATGGGTGAGCTGTTCGTGAATCAGGCGGAGTACGTACCCCTGATTCGCGACCGGCTGATCGATTTCATCCGTGTCCACATCTCAGACATTGGCGGCCTGAGCATGGCGCGCAAGCTCGCGGCCTTGTGCGAGTTTTTCGGGGTGAGGACCGCCTGGCACGGCCCTGGCGACGTCTCGCCGGTCGGTCATGCTGCCAACCTGCAGCTGGATCTGGCCTGTCACAACTTCGGTATCCAGGAAC
>JAFAWJ010000868.1 GCA_019242065.1 Chloroflexota bacterium | reverse complement strand
ACGTCGATCGGGGGAAAGCTTCCCATGAGCACGGGCGCGGGGTCGGTGCCCACCACGTCCTTGAGCATGCCCGCATACACCGAGCGGAAATCCGCGCTCATCTTCAGATTGCCGTCACTATCCAGGTCGCCCAGCGATGGGTACGTCCCGTATAGCCCGCCCTGGACCTTGTTGCCAATGATGAACATCGGCTCCGCCGTCCCGTGGTCCGTGCCATTCGACCCGTTCTGCTTCACGCGTCGACCGAACTCAGAAAACGTCATGATGACGACGTTGTCCTGCTGACCGATGTTGGCCAGGTCCTGCATGAAGGCGTCTACCGAGTCGCTCAGCTGGCCCAGGATCTTGTCCTGCGTCGGCTTCTGGTTGGCGTGTGTGTCGAAGCCGCCCTGGCTCACGGAGAACAGCCGCGTGCCGAGATTGCCCTGAATCACCTGCGCCACCAGCTTCAGTTGCGCGGCGAGTCCGTTGTTGGGGTACTGCACCGAGGTCGTGTACGAGGCCGCGACTCGCTGGAGGTCGTCGGAGTCCTGCAGCGCCGCCAGCGTGCCGCGCCGGATGAGCGACTCGTGGTCCGACCAGTTGCCGGCCTGGTTGTAGATGTTCTGCAGCGTTTGCATCTGATAGGTGCGGTCGTTCTTGTACTTGGTGTCCGTCAGGAACGAGAACGCGCCGATGCTGGCCACGGCCGGGACCAGCGTCATGTCGGTCCAGAACAGGCTGTTCAGCTGATCGCCGACGCTGATGGCGGGCAGCGCGTTGCCCTGGTTGCACTGGCAGGCTGAGAGATAGCGACCGAGCCAGCCCGTTCGCTCGAAGGTGTCGGGGGCCGCTGAGTGCCAGATGTCCATGCTGCGGAAGTGCGACAGGATCGGATTGGGATAGCCGATCCCCTGGACGATCGCGACCTTGCCCTGGTCGTACAGCCCTTTGAGCTTGGCCAGGTTGGGATTCAGGCCGACCGAATCGGTCAGGTGCAGGACGTCGCCAGCGGCGTACCCGAGCGACGGGCGAAGCTGGCTGTAGTTCGGGTCGCCAAAGGGGACCAGGGTATTGATGCCGTCATTGCCCCCCGCGAGCTGCAGGACGACCAGGATCAAGTTGCTGTTGGACGGGCTATCCGAGGAGGCGCCAGTTGTCGCCGCGGTGCGGTTGTCGAGTGCCATCGCGGTGCGCGTGATGAAGGCGGGTGCCAGAAATCCTGAGGCGACCAGCAACGCACCGCGGCTGATGAGTGAGCGTCGAGAAAATGCCATGGGTCTGCCTCTCTAACCCAGCTGATAGGTTGGCGTGGCCAGCGCGAGGTGCACCATGCCGCGAGCTTTGAGGTCGATGGCGCCACTGTCGCTGAGGTCCAGCGGCGTTGGGGTGTTCAGATAGTCGATGAGCGACTGGAGCGCTTCAGGCGTGACGTCGCCGTCCACGAACAGGCTCAGGTAGTAATCCGCCAGGGCATCCGGCGAGGTGATGCCCTGCGCCTGGATCTGTCCGGGCACGTCGGCGAAGTAGGGCTTGGTCGAATCGCGGCCCATGGCCAGCCGATCCGCCCAGTTGAAGCGCTCGAAGAGCGTGGTCGAATTGATCCACGCGGTTCCGCCGCGCCAACCACTGACGTCGGGTGGATTGAGCAGATCCTGACCCATGCGCCGCAACACGGCGGTCACGTCGGGTCCGACGTTCTGGACGTTCAACGACTTGAGCGAGCCGACGACAAAGTCGGCCGGCTGCTTGATCACGCCGTGAAACGCCTGGTCGGACAGAAACTCCGGGCCGGTGAACATGTCGCGCAACACGGAGCGAATGTCGAAGTTGGTGGTCGCGAAGGTGTTGGACAGCCGGTCGATCACCGACGAATCCGGGTTCTCGTACACGAACCAGGTGAACAGCTTGGTCGTGATGTAGCGCGCGGTGGCCGGATTGCGAACCAGGATTCCCAGAATGTCGTCGGCATCCCAGTTGCCGGTCTGACCCTCGAACGTCTTGCTGCCAGCGTCGTGCTGGTTGGGGTTGAACACGGAATTCAGCGAGCGATCCAGCGCGTAGCCGGTGAAGGCGCGCGCCGCTTCGTGCACATCCGGCTCGGTGTAGTTGCCCAGGCCGACGGTGAAGAGCTCCTGGACTTCGCGGGCATAGTTCTCGTTGGGCGAGCCCTTGCGATTCAGGCGATTGTCCAACCAGATGAGCATGGCGGGATCGCGTGTGACTTTTTGCAGCAGGGTCTCGAAGTCGCCCAGGCCGTTGTCGCGGAACACCTGGATCTGCTGCAGCATCAACACCGAATTGGCGACCTTGCTGTTGGCCGTGGCGAAGTGGTTGTGCCAGAACAGGGTCATCTTTTCCTGGAGCGGCCGCTGCGTGTAGAGCATGCGGTTGACCCACCAGTACTTGGACGCCTCGATCTGTTTGCGGTCGCCAAGATTGGCGGTGAGGGGTGCCAGGATCTGGTCGGTGGCGGAATCGTCGACCTGCTCCGGGTTGAGCAAGCGATCCACGGCGCCGGCAAAGCCGAGCTGCGAGTACTGGTCGAGCTCAGCGGATGTCGCACCAAAGCCGGCTCGCCGCAGCAGGTGCGCGATCTGGGAACGTACGTTGTCGAGAGCCATGCAAGTGTCCTGTCCCCTTCATACGCGACGTGGGCGCGCCATGTTACATGCCAACTACCCGCGATCGACGGGTTCGCGTTACAGTTCGGACCGAATGTTCTCGCCCCGCTTGCTTTCGGGAGGTCGCTAACACCTATGGGCATCCTGGATCGCGTTTCCACGCTCCTCCGGGCCAACGTCAACGACATGATCGATCGCGCTGAGGACCCCGAAAAGGTCGTCAAGCAATTGATCGCCGACATGAACAATCAGCTGATCCAGGTCAAGACGCAGGTCGCCGCGTCGATTGCCGACGAGAAGCAGCTTTACCAGCGCTACCAGGACAACGCCCAGAAAGCTGCCGACTGGCAGGCACGCGCGGAGATGGCCGTCGAAAAAGGCCAGGACGATATGGCCCGCGAGGCGCTGTCGCGGCGCAACGCGTTCCAGCAGACCGCCGACGGCTTCAAGGAGCAGTACGACCAGCAGGCGCAGCAGGTCGAGACGCTCAAGACCGCCCTGCACGAGCTCGAGGCCAAGATCCAGGACGCGCAGACCAAGGAACAGCTGCTCATCGCCCGATCGCGGCGGGCCAAGGCCGAGACGCAGATCCGCACGACGCTCTCAGGTATGGACCAGAGCAGCGCGCTCGCCAGCTTCCAGCGCATCGAAGAGAAGGTGAGCCAGCAGGAAGCCCGCGCCTCGGCTATGGCGGAGCTGGACACCGACACGATGGAGCACCGCTTCCAGTTGATGGAGCAAGAGTCCGAGGTCGATAAGCAGCTGGCAGATCTCAAATCCAAGAAAGGCCTGGCCGCACCCGAGGCGCCGGCCGAAAAGGCGCTGGGTTCTGGCGAGCCGACTGCCATCTGACCGTCGCCCTGGCTCGCGA
This sequence comes from Chloroflexota bacterium, assembly GCA_019242065.1. The sequence goes on along the minus strand of JAFAWJ010000868.1, from coordinate 2,681 downwards.
GCAACCTGGCTGGCGCGCGGACACTAGAGTCGAAGGAGCGTGGGCAGTGGCTCGCCGATGAGGGGCGTCGCGTAGTCGACGAACGCTCTGGTCAGTCCGTTTGATTGTGAGTTGATGAACTGGTCAGGGAGGCGGCGCTGCTCGTTGGCGACGGTGGCGAGCGGCGCGGTCCCGGTCCTCACTCGATAGGTGGGCTCCGCCTCACGCTCGAGTGCAACCATCACCCCGCTCGTCCCCGCGGCCGCCAGCCTGACGGCCTGTCGTCCCACCAGCTCCGCCTCAGCGCGGTCCGTCGACGACACGTACGCGGTGGCCATGCGCTGGATGGTCCCGGGCTTGTCGAAGCGCACCCGCACGCGCAGGTCGGACTGGAGCCGCTGCGCGAGCCATTGCGCCGGGCTGTCAAAGTAGGCATGCCCGAAGGCGTCGACCCAGCGCGGCTGGCCGACGGCGCCCAGCACACGCCCGTCGGGAGTGGGTTGGTTCTCGCACAAGACGACCACACACCAGCCCTCGGCGGCAAACACGGCGCGCACCTCCTCGACAATGGACTCGACGTCGCGCGGCCGCTCAGGCAGGTAGACCAGGTGCGGCGCGTCATTGCCGGCCTGCTGGCGCGCGAGCCAGGCGGCGCCGGGCAGCCAGCCTGCGTGGCGGCCCATGACCTCGATCAGGCGAATCGGGTCGGTGGCGCGCATGGCGCGCGTGTCCTCGGCGGTCTCGCGGGTGACCTGCGCCAGAAATCGTGCGGCGCTGCCGTAGCCGGGGCAGTGGTCGGTGCCGGCCAGGTCGTTGTCGATGGTCTTCGGCACACCGACCACCGCGAGTGTCGGGCCCGCCGCTTCGGCGACGCGCAGCGACGTGTCGGCTGAATCGTTGCCGCCGATGTAGATGAAGGCATCGGCGTGTTCTTCCTCGAGGGCTGCCGCGATGCGTTCTGCGTCGCCTGCCTGCAGCTTGTAGCGGCACGAGCCGAGCGCCGACGACGGTGTGCGCTTCAGCCGCTCCAGCGATTCGCCGTCGAGCCCGCCGAGATCCGCGAAGTCGTGCCGCAGCGCCCCGAGGATGCCGAAGCGCATACCTAGCACACGTGCGTACCCTGCCGTCCGCGCCTCGGCGATGACCCCTGCCAGGCTGGCGTTGATGACCGCCGTCGGCCCGCCGGACTGGCCGACGATCAGCGTTCTGTTTATGGGCGGAGCTTCAATTGACGAACGCGACGTGGCGCTCGTGCGCGTCCACGCCATGCCGCTCCTTGAGCGCCGCGACGATTGTCCGCATGAACGCCGGCAGGTCGGCTGGTGACCGCGAGGTAATCAGCACCCCGTCGCGAACGACCTCCCGGTCGACCCAGTTGCCGCCCGCGTTCACCATGTCGTCCTTGATGCTGCGGTAACTGGTCACGGTGCGCCCGCGCACGATGTTGGCCGACGCCAGCATCCAGCCCGCGTGGCAGATGGCGGCCACGATCTTGCCCTGCTCGTGCGCCTCGCGGACCAGCTTGACCATGCTCGGATGGCGGCGCATGTGGTCGGGGCTGTAGCCGCCAGGGATGATGACGGCGTCGAACTGCGAGGCGGTGACGGTGTCCGCCTCGGCGTCGACGGTCACTGGGTAGCCGTGCTTGCTCTGGTACGTGTCCGCGCTGCCCGAGCCGACCACGAAGACGTCGGCTCCGGCCTCACGCAGGCGGTAGTACGGGTACCACAGCTCGAGGTCTTCATAGAGGGTCTCGGCCAGGATCGCGACGCGCACCCCGGCCAGCTCGCCACCGGTGCCGTTCGTACCCTTGTCGACCGCGCGCGCGTCTTTCACCATGATTCGTCACTGACTCCCTGAGGTTGGAGCTGTCTCGATTCCCATCCTAGGTACGAAGGTCAGGCTTGGCAACCACCACCTTTTGTTAATTGAGCTACGAACGTCCGCCCCGGGTCGCGAGCGCATCCAGCACGTCGCACAGCAGCTCGGCGACCGCCGCCACGCTTGGTACGGTCGTGTCAGCCAGCTGCCGAACGCTCGGCGCCGTCTCGGGTCCCACCACCGCAATGCTGAGGGTTCTGACATGGCCGTTGCCGCGCAGCATGTCCAGCGCGCGGAAGGCATGTGCGTCGGTGAGATCGTCGCCGAGAAAGACGATGCCGTCCAGCTGATGCTCGCGGACCAGCCAGGTGACCGCCGACCCCTTGCTGATGGCCAGCGGCGGCAGGATGTTGAGCACCCGCCGACCTTCCTCGACACGGAATCCACTACTGACCGCCCAGCGCGTAATCAGCTCGAGCAGCACCCGCCGCGTCTGCTCGGGGGCCGGCGCGAGGCGGTAGTGGAGGCTGGCGGTGGCACCCTTGTTCTCGACGATGACGCCGTCACGCAGATTAGCCGGCAGATGCGCTGCGACCGCGTTCAGCGCCGTCGCCAGGCGCGGCACCCAGGGTTGCGCCTCGGGCAGCGTCTCAGGCCGACCGTGGCTCAAACTCTCGAGTCCGTGATTGCCGATATACGTGAGCCCGTCGACGTCGACCATCTGTCGCGCGTCGTCGACCGAGCGTCCCGTGACGACGGCGACCACGCGCAGGCGCTGGCTGAGTCCGATGAGCGCCTCGCGCGCTCGCGGCAGGACCATGGCCTCCTCAGGTCGCGCAACCATGGGGCTGATGGTGCCGTCGATGTCGGTCATGATGCCG
>JAFAWJ010000819.1 GCA_019242065.1 Chloroflexota bacterium | reverse complement strand
CCGCCAGCCCAGCTGCTCGGCCACCTCGAAGGCCAGCGTCTTGGAGCCTTCCGAGTAATACGGCCGCAAGTTGATGTTCACGAAGGCCCAGGGGTACAGGTCAGCGATCTCGCTGCTCAGGCGGTTGACGTCGTCGTAGTTGCCCTCTACGGCGACGATGGTCGGCTCGTAGATTGACGCACCCACGATCTTGGCGGGCTCGAGATCGGACGGGATGAAGATGCAGGCGCGCATCCCCGCTCGAGCGGCATGCGCCGCGACCGAGCCCGCCAGGTTGCCGGTCGAGGCACACGAGAGCACCTCGAAGCCCAGCTCGAGCGCGCGCGTGCTCGCGATCGACACGGGGCGATCCTTGAACGAAAAGGTCGGATTGACGGTGTCGTTCTTGATCCACAGGTTCCGCAGACCCAGCTCGCGCCCGAGATTGGGGGCCTGGACCAGCGGCGTGAAGCCCGCATGCGTATCCACCACGCGCTCGCCCTCGATGGGCAACAGCGCTCGGTACCGCCACAGCGTCCGGGGTCCAGCGGCGATGCTCGCGCGCGAGACGTTGGCTCGGACGATGTCGTAGTCGTAGGCGACTTCGAGCGGTCCGAAACACATGTCGCACACGTGGCGCGCTTCAGCCGCGTACATCTCGCCGCACTCACGGCACTGCAGGCCGCGAATACGGCCGAGCTCAGCCGGCGGAGTGGCCGGTCGCGGAACGGTTGTGGTCACAGGGTTTCCTCCCACTGGCGGTTGTTGGCGGCCCATCCAGGCGGGAGGCTCGTGACGCGGTGCTTCAAGCTACTGCTGCTGCATTAGCGTGCGTCCTCATCTCCCGACGCGCCTGCTGCAATACAGCGCATCGGCGGAATTGGCACCGTCTCCGGGCGAGCACCGCTCGCGCCGGGAGGGTTGCCGGGCTTCACAGGGCCGTTTCCCTCCACCTCTCTGGATAAGGGCATATGCAATTGGCAGGTGCGTTGCGCGCATCGTAGCACATCCTCAGCTACGAGCCGGTGGCCTGGCATGCCACCCTGTGGTATGGCGGTTGTCGAGCGCCAACGCAGCCAACCACACACGCGCCACGCCTTCGCCCTGGTGCTGGCGTCGCTTGGCTTCGTCAGCCTGGGCTTGCCTGAGGGCATGCTCGGGGTGGCCTGGCCATCCATCCGCGCCACCTTCAATCTGCCGCTCGACGCGCTGGGCCTGCTCATCGCCAGCTTCGCCGCCGGGTACTTTGTCGCGAGCGCCGTATCGGGTCGGGTGATCGCGCGGTTCGGTATCGGCACCGCCCTGGCAGCCAGCTGCGGCCTGACCGGCAGCTGCCTGGTCGGCTACGCACTCTCGGGCTCGTGGTCGACGATGGTGGCGCTGGCCGCGGTGCTGGGGGCTGGCGCGGGCACCATTGACGGTGGCCTCAACACGTACGCAGCCGTCACCTATGGGCCGCGCACCCTGAACTGGATGCACGCCGCCTTCGGCCTTGGCGCGGCGACCGGTCCGCTGATCATGACCGTCATTTTGAGCAGCGGGCTGGTGTGGAATGTCGGCTACGCGGTGGTGGCGATCGCCCAGCTCGGACTGGCGGCGGGCTACTGGCTGACCCGCCGCCAGTACGCGCAGGCGCCGACACGAACGGCGGCGTCAGTCGACGCGAACGCCGATCTGCACGTCAGCGCAGCACCGCAACACACGGCCCGCTCGCTGTCCAGTCTGGCGCGCCAGCCTGTGCTGTGGCTCAGCCTGGGCCTGTTTTTCGTGTATGTCGGCATGGAGGCCGGCGCTGGTCAGTGGTCGTTCAGTCTGTTTACGCTGGCGCGCGACATGCCGGCCGCCCTGGCCGGAGTGTTGGTAAGCGCCTACTGGGCCAGCCTGACGCTGGGCCGCGTGCTGTTTGGCGCGCTGGTCCCGCGCGTGTCGACGGACCGCGTGCTACGCGGCTGCATGGCCGCCTGTATCGTGGCCGCGTCGCTGCTCTGGGCGAACATACCCGTGGTGAGCTGGCTGGCACTGGCCGTTCTGGGCCTGGCGTTCGCGCCGATCTTTCCCGTATTGATTGCCGAGACGCCGGCGCGGTTGGGTCGTGCGCAGGCCGCCAACGTGATCGGCTGGCAGGTCGCCGCCGCGGTCCTCGGGGGCGCAACCTTACCCGCGCTGCTGGGCGTGCTCGCCTCGCACGCCAGCCTGGAAGTCGTGGGCCCGGCCCTGGTCCTCGCCGGCGCGGTGCAACTTGGCCTGTACGTAACGCTGGTACGTTGCGGTGCGCGCGCGCGAACGAGCGAGACGCTTTAGGCGCGCTTGCGGGCCACGACGAAGTGGGAGATCCCGAAGCGGCGCAGCGGCGAGTGCTCCGCCAGGTGCATGATGTCGCGGAACAGGCGGCCCATCAGCCCGCGCTCAGCCCAGTTGTCGCAGCCCGGGAAGATGTGCGACTCGACCACGAACTCGACGTTCAGACCATCGAACAGGTCTTCGATCTCGTGCTGGGTGTAGATGCGAACGTGCGGGGCGAAGTAGCCGCGCACGAAATTGGGCACCCAGTTGGCCAGGATGGGCAGGTTGCAGGGACCGTGGTACTTGCCGGCAAAGAAGAAGCCGTGCGTTTCGAACGGATACAGGCGGTTCGGGGCGTACACCACGATGTGACCGCCTGGGGCGAGCACGCGATACGCCTCCTGAATGGTCTGCCGGTCACTGTCGACGTGCTCGATGACTTCGTTAAGCAGGATGATGTCGAAACTGTCGTCGGCAAACGGCAGCTCTTCGGCCGGCGAGACGTGCAGGTTCGGCAGCCACTCGCTGGCACGACCGATCTTGTCGGGGTCGATATCGACACCGTAGACGTCGTCACTGAACTGACGAAACTGCGAGACGTACATCCCGAGGCCACACCCGACGTCCAGAATGCGTTTGGCGCGCAGTTCGACAAATTGACGAATGAAGGCGAGTCGGCGGTCCTGGCCGTGACGCCAGACATAACTGGGATGGCCAAGTCGAATCGCCTTGGTTGCCGTCGCAGTTGCAGTAGCCAACTTGCGCGCAGCTTAACGAACCCACATTCCGCTGCACAAGCGCCCCGCAACGAGCCGTAACACGACGCGTGGTGTCTTGTGGCGGAGTTGTATCTCTTGAAACCCGAGGTGGCACATCGCCTGCGCCTGTCGCCAACAACGAGAACGAAGCGGCGGGCATGGGATGGATCGCGACCAACTGATTCAACGTTTGCGGGCGCGCGTACGTCGGGGTGGACCGGCGGAGCAGATCTGGTGGAACGGCGAGCTGCTGCACGTCAGCGAAGCCATCATTCGCGCCGTTCAACTCGGCGCCGACGAAGCCATCCGGGCGCGCGGCGACGACGTCGTCATCCCCAGTCGACTGCGCGACGAGTGAGTTTTGGGGCGCTGCACGCCCTGGACATTACAAACGCATAACGCGCCAATCTTGCCGGCGTATACGTGTGTTACAACCGGTTTTGGCGAATGTCGCGCAGGATCAAGGCGGTTGCTGAACTAAACCCGACGTTACCTCTTCGGGCACCGTCTTTTGCGGCACCGTCTTCCCGCTCGCTGGTCAGCCTGATCACCCTGCCCCTGGCGGTGGTAGCTTTCCTCACGCTCTTCGAAGTCGCGAACTGGGGCAAGATCAGCCCCGGCGTGACCGTGCTGGGCACCGACCTCGGTGGCCTGTCACGACCGGAAGCCGAGGCACGGCTGGTGCCGGGCGTCCAGGATCTGCTCGATCGGCCGCTGGATATTACGGTTGCCGACTCCGGCCAAACCTGGCACACCACGGCCCGCGACCTGGGCCTGC
>JAFAWJ010000909.1 GCA_019242065.1 Chloroflexota bacterium | reverse complement strand
CTCACCGTAGAAATCCCTGAAGCGATCGTTGTCGGGCGCGGTGACCGCGGCGGTACGCGCTACACGGCCGGGCAGATACTCCATCCCGGAGAGTCGTTCAGAGACGTATTGTGTCCAACCGCGCTTGCCGAACTCACCGTCACTGGGGAGGTCAATGCCAATCTCGGCCTGTTTGCGAACAACATCTCTGACGGCGTTGCTCAGCTCACGCTCGAACGACGCGTCGTCCACCGGCTCGCCCGCCTCATACGCCCGCATACGTTCGATGACGGTCGGTGGACGAATAAGACTACCGACATGTGTAGTCAAAATGCGTTGTTCAGTCACAGCGCTGGCTCCCTATTCTGTTTTCAGTAGGGGGTTATGCGCGCGGGCAGTTCACGCGGACCGTACTCAGGCCACGTCCGGAACGGCGTTGGCCCTATGACTTCGAAGGAGCGCGTACGCGCCAGCAGGACCTCCAGCGCCACGCGCAACTGCAGCCGTGCCAGCGTCTGGCCCGCGCACTTGTGAATCCCGTGGCCGAACGCCACGTGCCGATTCGATGGGCGGCTCATGTCGAACGTGTCAGGCTCTGCAAAGATTGCGGGATCACGGTTGGCAGCCATCCAGACCATGGCGACAACGGCGCCCTGGTTGATGCGGCAACTTCGAATCTCGACATCGCGCGTCGCGGTGCGCGCCGTCGCGTGGCTTGGCGAGTACAGCCGAAGAAACTCTTCAACCCCCTCAGGTATCCGCTCGGGCTTTGTCCGGAGCTCGTCCTGAACCGCTCGGTCGCGCGCCAGATGGAGCACTGCCGTGCTGATCCCGTGTGTCGTGCTACGGTCAGCGGCGACAACCAACCCGCGAACGAAACCCGCCAGCATTTCGTCGTCGACTGCCTCGCCTGCGATGCCTTCTTTCAAGAGGCCGCTCACGATGTCCAGACGTGCGTCGATCGGCGCAGCGCGACGTTGGGCCACGAGCCGCCGCGCATACTCGTCCAACTCGGCATTGATCTCCGAGGCCTCATGACGATCACGAGTGATCGCGGCGACATACTGCGTAATGCGTTGCTGCAGCCAGTCCGCGTCCTCCTCCGGGACCCGAAGGAACGCGCAGACGGCGCGTATGGGCAGGTGGCGTGCCCATTCCTCGGCTAGATCCCCTTCGCCGCGCTCTAGCAGGGGCTGCAGGAATGCTTCGACGACCTTGCGAAGCGTGGGCTCCAGCACTGCAACGCGCTCAGGCTCGAAATATGGGTTCATTGCGCGACGGAATTGCGCGTGCTCCGGCGGGTCGACCTGCAGGGGCCGACGCGGCACGCCTGACCTGGGGGAAGCGGGGACGAGGTTCTGAACGGCGGTGGTGAAGGTTTGGTGGTCGGCGGCGACGCCAATCACATCGTCGTAGCGGGTCAGGGTCCAGAAACCGCCCCACCGATCGCTGTGCGCAACAGGGCAGCGCTCTCTCAGTTCGGCATACGTCGCCGCCGGATCGGACAAAGCTTCGGGCGCCAGGGGATCCCAATCGCGCGCCTGCTGCGTCCGCTCATTTATCTCTCCCATGCTCGTCCTCGCTTTAGCCAACTGCGACGTAGGAATCAAGCCCGCTCTCAGTGCGCGGGAATTTACCCGAACGGTCTTTCGGAGGCCTTGGCTGCGCCTTTGACCAGCGACTCCAGTTTCGCCCATGTGATCTGCGGATGTGAGCGACCACCAAAACCACAATCGGCCCCGGCAATCACGTGCTCACGTCCAACCACCTCAACGTAGCGCTGAATGCGCTGCGCGACAAGATCAGGATGTTCAATGACATCCGTTGAATGAGTAACCACGCCTGGAATGAGTAGTTTGCCCTCCGGCAGTGCCACCGACCCCCAGACCTGCCACTCATGCTCGTGGCGTGCGTTCGCGCCTTCGATGAGGTAGGCACCGGCATTCACCATCAGCATGATGTCAACCAGGTGCCGTAGCTCGAGATCGTATGCGTGCGGCCCATGCCAGCTGCCCCAGCACAGGTGATAGCGCACTTGCTCGGTCGGCAACCCACGCAGCGCATGATTCAGCGCTTCAACACGCGTAATGCACCTTCGTCGAAACGCGTCGAGTCCCATGTGTATGCCGATCCGGTCCCAAAGCGCGGGTAGCCAGGCGTCGTCGACCTGCAAGGTCAGCCCAGCAGCGACGATGGTCTGGTATTCAACCCGCATGGCTTCTGCAATCGCGTAGAGGTACTCATCTTCGCTGGAGTAATACTCGTTGCGCCGGTACACCTCGAGACTGGCGGGCGCCGTCGACGTGAGAAAGACGTCTTCGGTGCCAGCGAATTCCGTCAGTAGCCCAAGCTCCCGCGTGAGCTCCTGCTGGCCAACGTATTCGACTGGCCCTGTGCACACCCAGTATGGCCGCCGCGTGCGAATTTGCTCACCGGGTCCGTAAAACAAGGTTCCGCGCTCTGTCGCGTAGCGGTAGAAGTCCGCAAACTCCGCGCGGTCCTTGCCCTGTGCAATGAGCGGTAGTTCGTCCGCTGGGAGCGGTCGGTCCTCGAAACCACGGAATCGGCTCTCGACGAAGGACAACCAGTCGCCGCCCTTGGTGTACTCGCCTTCGTTGATGACGTCGATGCCCAACTCGCGTTGCTTGTCGACGACTGCGTGAACGGATTGGCGCAAATCACCCGTCTGATCCAGCAACGGCAGACTGCCCACGTGTGTGGTGAGGATCCGATCGGTGCTGCGTCTCATCGTCGGAGCATCGCAACCGCGTTCATGCCAGCCAGGCACTTTCAAACGTGAATTTGGGCATCTGGTTGTAGGTGAGTCCGCGAACGTTGTTGCGCAGGATCGCCGTTTGGGGATACCGCGACAGGGGCATTGTGCCACACAGGTCCAGGATCACGTCGTTCAACTGTGAGTACAAGGCTTTGCGCTTGCCTAGATCGGGCTCGGTCGGTGCGGCCGTTGCAAGCTGCGTCCAGCGATCATCGTTGATGCCCGATGTGCTGAAATCAGCTTTGTAGTTGAACGTACGACTCGAGTTGAAGAGGAAGCTGGCCTCCTGCAGATGCGCGTAAGCTCCGGCGCTCAGAAAGATACCTTTGTAGCTGCGTTTGATCTGTTGGTCTAGAAATGTGTTCGGTTCTATCTGCCTCAACGTGGCCGTTACACCTATCTTCGCGAGGTCCGATTGGAGGATCTGCGCCAGCAACGCGTACTCCTGCTGGAGTCCACCGGTTGCGTAGGTGATGTCCATCGTCGAATCGCTCACGCCCGATTGCGCAATGAGCGATTTAGCTTTATCCAGGTCATAGCTGTAGATGCCATTTTTGGCGGGCTCCGAGGCGGGCGACTGGGGTGCCCAGGGCAAGTCCTGTGGTGCGCCGACCAGCCCGTACAGCACCGTATCGGTAAACCGCTGCCGATCCGCCACATAGGCGATCGCCTGGCGGAACTCCTTGTTGTCCGTGGGCGGCATTGTCGCGTTGGCATTGATGTAGAAGTACTGGCCGACGGTTGAGATTGCCTGGACCTGGTAGTTGGAGTCATTTTGCAAACGCGCCGCCTCGCGTAATTGGGGGAGCGCCGCGACGTCCACCGCTCCCGCTTCGAGATTGGTGATCTGCGTCTGGGGATCCTTGAAAAACGAAACGGTGATCCCATCGAGATAGGGCTTTGCCGAATCCCAGTAGTTCGGGTTGCGAGTCAGCGTGAAGTGATCACTCTGGACCCATTCCACGAACTTGAACGGTCCGGTGCCATTCAAACGCTGGGCAGCGTCCGGTGCTTCCAGCGCATTCTGGTCGACGATGGTCAGGTACTGTAGGAAATCGAAGGTACCCGGGCGCGGGGAGTCCGAGGCGAGCACCAGCGTGTACTTGTCTGGCGTATCAATCGTCGAAAACCAGACACTTTGCGCGGCCAGCGTGCTCGCGAATGCAGCTACCTTCGGATCGCGCACGCGCAGCATGCTGTACTTCACGTCATCGCTGGTCATCTCGCGACCGTCGTGGAACTGCACGCCTTTGCGTAGATTCAACTTGATCTGCTTGAGGTCACTGCTCTGGTCCCAGCTCTCGGCCACCTGGGGCTGTGGCTGGAGTTTGTCATCGTAATTGATCAATCGGTCCAGGACGACATACGTCGTGTCACCCGACAGCGGGGTGAAAAATTGCGGGTCCAGATTCAGCGGGTCACCCACCTGCGCGGTTCGCAACGTGCCCCCACGCTTTGGCTGGTCGCTTGCGGACGTGGGCGCCGCCGCGCTCGTGACGGTGGCGCCAGTCGCGGTTGGCGCGGAGGTTGGAGCAGTAGATTGTTGCCCCGCCGTGGCTGCAGGCATGCCTGGAGTCGGCGCGTTGCAGGCTGCTAGCACCGAGGCCCCGGTCGCGCCGAGCAGAGTGCGTAAGAGGGTACGTCGGTTCACGGCCAGCGTCCTCCCCACGGAGCAGGCTGAGCCCCTTCGCTCGACGGGTAAGCATCAACTTCTCTGAAGAGAAGCAGCTTTCTCATCGCACTGTTAGGCGGCTGCGACGTTCGCATGGGAACCCCACAGGCGGCTGGAGGCTAACCTGGCTCCATCCGCGAGGGCCGCGAGCTTGGCCCACTGGACGGTCGCGTGGGTGCGGTTCATGGTCCAGCCCTGGGCAAAGCCGCAATCGGTCCCCGCAATGACATGTTCGCGGCCGACCACACTGGCGTAGCGCTCGATGCGCTCCGCGACGGTCTCAGGATGCTCGACCACATTCGTGGAATGCGTGACCACGCCGGGGATGAGGATTTTGCCCTCGGGGAGCTTTGCGACGTCGCGCCACACCTTCCACTCGTATTCGTGGCGCGGGTTCGCTGCTTCGACAGAATAGGCCTGCGCGTTGACGCGCAACACCAGGTCGACGATCTCCGCGAGCGGTACATCGCTGGTATGTGGTCCGGCCCACGAGCCCCAGCAGATGTGGTACCGAATGCGATCTTCCGCAATACCCCGCAGCGCATGATTTACCGCGTCGATGCGCATTTCGCAATGCTTCCGGTAGTCCTCCATTGATACGCCCTGCAGCATCATGCGATCGTAGTTGTAAGGAATGAACGCGTCGTCCACCTGGAGGATGAAGCCCGCCTCGACGACCTGGAGGTACTCCTCGCGCAGCGCATCGGCAAGTGCGTAGACGTATTCCTCGTCCGACTTGTAATACTCATTTGGCACCGACGCCTCGACGCTCGCCGGCGCCGCAAGCGGTAGAAAGGCATCGACGACGTCTAGGCCCTGCAATGCTGACTTGAAGTTGGCGATGTCGCGCTGCAAGGCGGGGCGACCCTTGTACGAGATCGGCAGCGTGCAGACCCAACGTCCGGGCGGTTGAAGCGCTGCGCCGTTCAACCGCTGGAGCACCGTCGGGTCCAGCCACATTGTCACCGAGATCGGGTTGTAGATCGCATAGAAGTCGGCGAAATCCTGTCGGTCCTTGCTGCTCGTAGCCGTTGGCACGCCTAACGGAAGATCGCGTCGCTCGATTCCGCCGAGGCGCTCAACTACATACTGCGTCCACATCGTCTTGCCGAATTCGCCGTCGCTTGGCACGTCGACACCGACTTCTGCCTGTTTACGGACGACGTCAGCTACCGCTGGTCCGAGGAGCCGCTCGAATGCGCCGTCGTCAATCGCCTGTCCGAGAGACTCGGCACGCAGCACCTCGGCGATCGGTCCGGGTCGTACCAGGCTGCCAACATGGGTCGTCAAAACGCGCGAGCTGCTTCGGTTCATCACCTCTCCCGTAGCGGCCAGTCTCGCACGCCCCGGAGCCCAGAGCAATGTGCGACCACACAGAATTTGCGCCTGACCCGTTGTGTGGGGACCACAGTTCGTGCACCATAGCTCGCATGCTCCTGACTGACGAACCGGCCAGACGAGGGCTTGATGCCGTGCTCGCGTTGGGCCGCGTGCTGTCCTCGACCGCGTCCTACGAGCACGCAGTGGCGACCATGGTCGCGACGGTCAGTGACGTGCTGGATGTCGAGACGTGTGGCTTTTTCCTTCACGACCAGGAACGACATGAGCTGGTGCTGCAACGCCCCGGTTTCGATGCTTATGACGAGGAGGTGTTCGCTTTCTTCCACATCCCCTTGTCGCAATCTGGGCACACTCGCCAGGTTTTTGAAACGCAACAGCCGGCGTACGCCAATGACGTTCTGAAGCATCCCGAATGGTCGTGGTATCGGGGATGTTTGCTCGTCAAAGCCGACAGCGTGCTTGTGGTGCCGCTGGTGGTGGAGTCTCGCACGATCGGGGTGCTGTCGTCGACCAACAAGCGCTCAGGACCATTCGAGGATGGCGATGCGCAACTCGCCATGCAGATTGCCCCACACCTGGCACTGGCCATTGATGCGGCCGCCAAGCACCAGAAGCTGGAGGAGCAGCAGCGTCAGCTCGATCGCGCACTGCAAGTCCACTCCGAACTCTCGAGGGCTATCGTGAGCGCGCCCAGTGTGGCACCCGTCGCCGAGTCGCTTGCGCTCATGCTTAATCGACCGGTTGTGGTACTCGATTCAACGCTTTCGGTGCTTGTCTGGGCGGCGGGGTCAGACTCGCAAGACTGGCGCTTGGGAATCGAGCAGATGCTTGCGGCCGCTTTGGCCACATGCCGCCTGAAAGAGCCCGGTCACAACGGGAACCGAATACGTCTCGAAACGTCGACCGCGAAGGACGTTTACGTTGTGGCGACGCCGATCACTGCAGGCGATCACTTCGAAGGCTACCTGGCGGTTATTGAATTTGGTGACCCACTCGACCTCGTGGACGCGCGGGCACTCGAGCACGCAGCTACCCTGGTTGCCTTTCAACTGCTACGTGAGCGCACCGCCCTGGAGGTCGAGCGTCGGCTCCGCGGCGAGGTATTCCAGGAACTACTCAGCGTCGCTCACGGAACGGAACGCGGTGCGCTTGCGCTGCTCGAGCGGTTGGGCGCCAGTAGTGTTGGCCCGTGGCGCGTGGCCAGATTCGAGCTTGTTACCCCAGAGGACATACCAGGCCCAAGCGGCATCGCGTTCGACCCACACGTGGCCACGGTGTTGTCGTCTGCATGGACTTACGCGGGTATTGAGACACCGCTGGTGCCGTGGCGTTCAGGGTTCGTGTGCGTATTGCCGGAGGTTGGTGCGACAAACGAGTTCCGCTCGGAGATGGTCGGGGCATTCAATGGCAGCCTCGGCAAGATCGGCGTTTCGGATCTGCATTATCTGCTGACGCTCGGGGCGCCGGTTACACGCGCAACCGATCTGGGTCGATCACTCTGCCAGGCC
>JAFAWJ010000089.1 GCA_019242065.1 Chloroflexota bacterium | reverse complement strand
GTCGCGCAGCGGCTCAAAGACGGGGCCGGTGAGCTCGTTCACGAGGTCAATCGTTCCGGCAACGCCATCGTCAAAGGCGACCTCGAGGCGGTACTTCGGCAGTGCGGCGACTCGGATAACGCGAGGCAGCATGTGACTACTCCAATGGCCTGATACTCTGGAGCACTTCCTGCCTTTGCGCAAGCGTCCAGTTATGACGCAATTCCTGCTGGTGAAGCTCGGCCCAATCGAGCACTAGCCCCAAGGCTCGGCGGGGTAAGCGCCCCGTTCTGACTTCCAGGGCCTCGATATCAACCGTGGCTTCGTGTTCCTGGTAGTACACGTGGAAGTGCGGGGGAGCATGCTCCCTGTAGTACATGCGAATGACGATGCCGAAAAACGTGCATATGGTCGGCATTCACGGGCGGAACGTCTGGTCGCGCATGTGGTCCAGGAGGCGGAAGTAACCGTCAATGACGTCGTCGCCCAACTCGTCAGGGGAGCGGCCGGTTTCTGCCATCCAGCGCTCCACCTTCACTTGCAGGTCGGGGGTGTTGAGGTGCAGCTCCATGTGCGCCTGACCATAGGCTGGCGCTTGGAGGCAGTCAAGCGGGGCCTCGCCGGGTTGACGCGCTCTACCGCGAGGGCGGCGTGCTGCGCGGTGACGTGCTTGTTGCGGGGTTTGCTGCGCTTCAGGCCCGATCGTGAATGAGCGCTGACCGAGATGTGCCACGTGCCGGGCGGTTCGGTCGCAGGCGTCTTCCCCAGCGCTGGCATACAGGACAGTATTGAACGCGAGGGGCGACTTTTCGAAACCCCGAGCGCGCCCATCTTCACTCTCAGGCCCTTCCAAGGCAGACGGGTCAGACTGCACGTATGCAAGACGAGGAACACGTGACGACTTCAGACTCGACCTCAGTCTTCGTGGCCAGCCATGACGAGGCGCTCGTCGCCTCTATCACCGATTCGCTGAACGAAAGCGGCTTTCAGGTCTCCAACGCAGCCGACAACAACCCAGCGTATGGCGGCGCAGACGCGCCCGAGCCGCGGCGTCTGATCGTGCTCGACGCGGCCATGCCCGCACGCGCCCGCGCCGAGTTGCTGGGAACACTCGAGGCCGCGCCGAAGACCACGCGGCCGCCCATCGTCGCGCTCTCCAGTCGCGACAGCCTGCGAGAAACGGCCTCACTCGACGGCGTGTGGGTGTGTCTGGTCAAGCCCGTCCACCTGGACGACCTGGTCTGCGCCGTCGATCGCATCAGCCGCCACCTGGCCGCCTGACCGGCCAGGGCGTGCCTGGCGGCTGCGCGGCAGCCGGCCGACCCCGGGTGCGCGACGTATGATGGGGCTCGATGCGCTCGGAGAATGGCCGCCCAGCCGGTGAGTCGGCGCGGCTCAGCCGCCGTGCCCTCGTGCGGCACGTGGCCTCCAGCGCCGCCGTAGTCGCGGCCCTGTCGGCGTGCGGATTGCCGGCCGTCCCTGGCCGGAGCCCCAGCGCCACACCCACGACCAATCCGGTCGCCTCGAGCGCCGCGCAGTCGCTCCAGCTGCCCGTCTCGGTGGCGGTGCCCGCCCCGCCTCCCGACCTACCCGGCGACCCGAACACGCTGCTGCCCCCGATGTACCTGAACCTGCCCAGCAACCTGGTCAAATCGGTCGGCCAGCCGCCTGGCAGCGGCGGCTCTGTCCAGAAGATGACGCAGGTCACCGCCGGCCAGGTGCCGCTCGATCAGAACACGACCTGGCAGGAAGTCAACCGCGAGCTGAACGTCAACCTGGACCTGCTCGTGTACACCGTGGGCGACTATCCAGTGAAGCTGTCGACGGTCGTCGCCTCGGGCAACCTGCCCGACATGTTCACGGTCCAGACGGCGGTATTTCCCGAGTTCGTGCAATTCCTCGAGGCGTCGTGTGCGGACCTCACGCCCCACCTGGCGGGCGACGCCATCCGCGACTATCCGAACCTGGCGAACTATCCGGCCTACACATGGCGCAACGCCGTCTTCAACTCCAGGATCTTCGGACTCTCGCCGCCGGCCGGCACGTATCTCGGCTACGGGTTGCTGACCAAGCAGCCGTATCTGGACCAGGCGGGGATCACGATGGGCTCCATCAAGAGCGCCGCCGATTTCCTGCGCGCCGC
>JAFAWJ010000159.1 GCA_019242065.1 Chloroflexota bacterium | reverse complement strand
TCTGAGGCTGGTGTATCCCTGCCCAGAAACTTGCTGAAAACGTGCTTTGTCGACTCTGCAGGTCGGCTATTGTCGCGTGGCACATAGCGTTGGTCCAGGAGGGTCGAAGTCACGGGGTACGCTGTCCACGTGGGCACGCCGACACTGACCTGGAACCAGGTGCCGCCAAGCGGCTTAAGCGCGGCCAGCTCGTAGGCCAGTTCACCACTATTCCCAGCGCCTGCTCGTCGGCCCGTCGCGCTACGCTACGGGAATGGCGCCCCGGTTCGCTGCGAGCCGTGCACGATAGTGCCGGGTTCGTTGAGGCCACCGAGCCGTTCCGGCGTGAGCTGCTCGCACACTGCTACCGCATGCTCGGTTCGGTCCAGGACGCGGAGGACCTGGCCCAGGAGACGTACCTTCGTGCCTGGCGGTCCTATGGCCAGTTCGAGGGACGGTCCTCGGTACGTACCTGGCTGTACCAGATCGCCACGAACAGGTGCCTGACCGAGTTGGGCAAGCGCGCCAGGCGGATGCTGCCATCCGGCGTGTACGAGCCCGAACCGGATCCCGGCTCCTACCCCGAGGAGGCCGGGGCGGAAGTGAGCTGGCTGCAGCCTTTGCCGGATGCGATGGTGATGCCGGAGTCGGCTGATCCCGCCGCGGTCGTCGCGGCACGCGAGGGACTGCGGCTAGCGCTCATCGCCAGCCTGCAGTACCTGCCACCGAAGCAGCGGGCGGCGCTGGTCCTGCGTGACGTCCTCGCGTTCCCCGCCGCCGATGTCGCCCTCATGCTCGGCACCACGACAGCGTCGGTCAAAAGCGCGCTGCAGCGCGCCCGTGCCCGGCTGGAGGAAGTGGCTCCGGTCGCCGACCAGATAAGTGAGCCGACCGCGCCGCAGGCGCGTGCGCTCCTCGACCAGTACATCGCGGCGTTTGAGAATGCCGACGCAGCCGCGCTGGAGCGGCTCCTGACGCAGGACGCCGTCATCGAGGCGACGCCGCTGCGTACCTGGTTCGCCGGCCGCAAGACCTGCATGCCGTTCCTGCGCGACCGGCTCCTTGGATTACCTGGTCAATGGCGCATGCTGGCCACCAGCGCCAACGGGCAGCCCGCCGCAGTGGCCTACACGCGTGACTCCGGCGGGAACTACCAGCCGTACGGAATCTGCGTGCTTACCGTGACCGGCGCCGGCATCCGCCGGATCTCCTCCTTCGGCGACCCGAGCCTGGTCACCGTGTTTGGCTTCTGAGCGATTCCTTTCCCGATCTCACGGGGTCTCCCTGTGTAGGTAGGCCACCTCGAGCACACAAGCAACGAAAGGAAACCCATGACAATAAGCACGCCCGCCACTACCGGGACTACGTACTATCCCAGCGCGCTGAGTGGCAGCAACGCCGAACAGACGATCTCGCAAGAGAAGTACGTGTCCGTGACCACATTTCGCAAGACCGGGGCGGCGGTCGCAACGGCGATCTGGATCGTCCCGCTCGACGGCGGACGGGTCGGCTTCTTGACCTCCTCGGCCTCCGGCAAGGCAAAGCGGCTACGGAACAACCCGCGCGTGGCACTGCAGCCGTGCGACGTCCGTGACCGAGTAAAAGCCGGCACGACGCCGCTGACCGGTACCGCTGAGTTGGTGACTTCCGGTCCGGATTTCGAGGCGATCACGTCCAGGGTGAAGGCCAAGTACGGCCTGATGGTGCCAATCATCCGCCTCGTGGACCGCGTCCGACACCTGGGCAAGGGCCCCTTTCCCCTTGCCGACACCGGCGTGGTGATCACGCTCCAGGGCTGATACCTGCGGTGACTTCGCGGGAATCAGCGGTCAGCACAGCACCTGGCGGTCACGGGCGGGTTGTCCCGCCCGCGCGGGTCCCGGGCACCGCCCACAGGATGTCGACGGACAACCTTGACGAGGCATTCGAACTGGCCTCGCGAAGGCTGGCCGCCCGCCTCAATGGCTCGGTTGAGGGACGACCGTCGGTGGAGCGGTAACGCCGATCGAGCAGGTCTTTCGTGACGGGTGGGCTTGGGTCCTGGCCAGCCTCGTCGGCAACTTCGGAGACGTCAATGCGGAGACCGCAGACTTCCCCGACCACCTGCTGGACGAGGCACGGCCGGCATTCGAGTTTGAATCAGTGTCGCCCGCACACGTATGGCGACTCACAAGAGGCTTGGGCGTAGCGCCAACGTCGCGGCGCCTCCTCTAGACCAACAAGCCTCGCTCCTGGAAGGCCTGACGCCGTGCAGCGCCGTTCTCACGTTGCTAAACAGCGACTGACCGCGTGTGCTTTGCTGGGGCAAGGGACCCAGAGACCTTCCTTAGCGACAGAAACTGCCCCATTGCTATCGGAATGCCAACTCGCGCCGTAGCCGACATCATCCCACACGATCATCCGGACATTCGGCGCCCCCTGAGGCGCCTTGGGTTGAAGAAAACGGCTCCCAGTCCGGAACCCAGTCACGGATGTCGATCTCGACTCTTCCTTTGAACTCGGCGGGCATCTTCACTCCAGACCAGGGGTTCTATTGGGCGAACGACGGTAGCCGTCGGTTGCCCAAGCAAGCAACGTGGTAATGAAGTTGCCAATCCGTCGGCTCTCCGACGGATCGGGCAGTTGACCAATGCGTCGATGCCGGAGCGCAGCGCCGGTCTGCGAAAAACCCTGCTTCCGGGGGTTGGCGCGCGCGAATTCTGCCCAAAAACTTGCTGAGGTCTTGCTTAGTTGACCTGCCAGGTAGGCTAAGCAAGTTTTAGCAAGCGGTCGCCAGGCAGAGTCTGCACTGTGCCTGGCTCGATCGATACCGCCGCCATCAAAGCGCGCACCGACCTGCTGGAGTTGATTGGGGCCGACACGCGGCTGAAGCGCGTGGCCCTGACCCGTGGTGGCGAATAGGCGGCCTCGAGAGCGAGCTCGGTCGCGGCTACGACCTCGGCAGCGCCTCGCGCACGGGGCCGCGTGGCCTGGCACCAGAGCTGCTGGAAGACCTGGAGCCCACCCGTCCCTGGCGCACGACGGGGCTGGCCTTCGTCGAGGAGGCCCAGGTGGGGCTGTGGTCACAAGCTGGGCAGCGAGCTCGTGCCTATTTGCACAGGCGCGGGCTGGACGAACGAACGCTCCGCGCCTGGCGCATCGGTTTTCAGCTGATGAAAACCGCCGTGAGCCTGCCGAGCGCTGGGAATTGGTCGCCCACACGCACGAGGGCAAACAAGCCTGGGTGCGCATTCCACGCGGCATCGTCATCCCCATGGCTGGTCGACGCTGGCC
>JAFAWJ010001129.1 GCA_019242065.1 Chloroflexota bacterium | reverse complement strand
CAACTCCGGGTGATTCCGTGAAAGCCGCGCGCGGGTCGCGCCTGGCTCAGTCCAGTCCGGCAGAGGCGGCGGATCGCGTCCTGGACCCGGAGAGGCCCACCCCACGCCGCCGCATGCGCGGTACTCCAGACCCTTATGTGGCGGCGCCGCCAGAGCGCCAGCCGGAGTGATACGTCTCGCGCACCTCGCGGGCATACGGCACCGGCGCGACGATCGCGTGGATTTCGAACTGACGGTGGCGCTCGACAGTGGACTTGCGCGTGCCGCCGTCCGGCTCACCCCACACCAGGGTCACTTCCGTCCCTGGCGTCGCGAACTCCTCGTCGATGATGCCCAGCGACAGCTGGCGCCGCTCGTTGTAGCTGTAGCCGGCGAACATCGAGAAGCCGACCACCTTGCCGTCGACGATGATGCTGTCGTACGACGACGAAGCGTAGTTAGCGTTTGGCTCGTCGATGTACTTGTAGACCGGCCCGTCGTCGTACATCGAGCCCATGATGGTGGTGACGTCCTGGCCGTTCCACTCGAAGGTCACCTTGCGGCGGTGCGGCTGACCCTGGCGCCTCTCGAGCGCCTCGCGGCCGATGAAGTCATGGTCGAACTTGGCGAAGGTGCCGTAGCCCATCTCGTACGGAGTGACGTAGTAGTCCTCGATGTTGCTGGAAACGAAACTGCCGCCGACCGACGCCGTGCCTTCGTAGCCCGCGGCGGGCAGCCACTGGCGATAGGCCTTCATCTTGTCGCCGGTATACACACCCGGCAGCGGCGACGGGATCCAGCCAGATTCCAGCGTGTTGGTGGCGTAGGCTCGGGCACCGACTGGCACGATGCCGGCGTCTTTGCCCGCCTCCAGGATCGCGGCGCGGATCTCGTCACTTTCCTCGTAGGGGCCCCAGACTTCCAGACCTGGCGCGCCGGCCATGCCGTGCCGCAGTGCGCGGACCTCGCGCCCGGCGATGCTGATGTGGCCCATGTTGAAGAAGCGGATGTTGGGGGCCGTGCCACCATTCAGCTTGGCGATCACCTCGTTGGCGTTCGGGCCCTGGATTTGATAGCGATACAGTGCGCGCACGACGGGCTTGCCGCCCGGCCGCGACGGGGACCGATCGTCGTACCTGGTGGTCACGTTGTAGCCACCGGTCTCGGAGTGGAACTGGAGCCAGTTGGCGGCTGGGGCGCGGCCGACGAAGACGAACTGCTGATCCGCCAGATGGAAGAGGATGCCGTCCCCGATCACGTAGCCCTCGTAGCTGCACGGGACGTACTGCTTGGCCTTGTCGACGGTGAAGTTGGCCATGCTGTTGATGCCGAGTTCGCTGAGCATCTTCAGCGCATCCGGACCCTCGACGAAGAAGTTGACCATATGGTGCGACTGGTCGAAGAGCACGCAGGACTCTCGCCATGCGCGCTGTTCGTCGCGCCAGTTGGAGAACTCGGGGGCCACGACGGGGTAGATATAGGCGCCGATCTGCGAGTTACGCACCATGGAGGCCGCGTTCCCCGCGGCTTGAAGTGCGTCCTCGAGGCTCTGCTGAGGCATGCCACAGATGTTAATCCCGCGCGAGCAAGGTGTCGCGCCATCGCTGCGCTCGGCGCTCAGAGACATCTCTCTCCGAGGGGGAAACAGCCTTGAAAATCTCTGGTCAGGTCGTTGTGGGCGGTGGGGCTACGGGGCGCCTCGCGGCCACGGCCATCTCGGCGATGTGGTTCAGGTCGATCGGCGGCATCTCGACGCTCAAGTTCTTCAGCACGCCATTTGCCAGCTCGTTGTAGCGTTCGAAGCTGCGCCGCAGGCGGCCGCGCCAGGCGACCATGCCGCCGTTGGCGTGCAGCTCGAACGCCGACTCGCGTCCGTCCAGCCCCGAGGCGATGTGATCCCACGCCAGCGACAGCAGCGCCGCGCGCTGCATGGCGGTATACCCACCCCCGCCAAAGGCTTCCTCCAGCGCCTCCGCCAGCTCCGGCCGCTCCAGATCGGCGTCCGACGGCGCCACCACCAGTGACGACCCCGGCAGGATCCGCAGAATCTCGGTGGCCCGCTGGCGCGCCTTCTGCAGCGCAATGCTGCCCGCGGCAATATGTCGCCGCCCGGGAATGCAGTAGCCTTGCGGCGTCGGGTCTGGCTCGAGCTCGGCAGCCGTCAGACACGTGCGAATCGTCTGCGTCGAGACAATCAGATCCACGATGTACTCGACCGTCAGCTCGTGCTCCGCCAGCCCCATCGCGTGAGCACACGCCAGCGCCAGCCCGAGTGTGAAGTCGAGCTTGGCCAGGCCACAGTACAGCTGGTGCCAGAACAGCCACTGCGCCATCGCCTCGGGCGAAGTCCCTAGCAAAAACACGCGATCCCAGGGCACCAGGACGTTGTCCAGCCAGATCTGCCCGTCCAGCTCGTCGAAGCGGCTGGACATCGGCGCGATAAACGGGTTGGGATGCCGCGCGGCGATGCGCCGGCAGATCACCCGCACGCCGGGTGAGTTGACAGCCACGCTGAACGAGGCGAAGTGCTCGCCGTACGGCACGCCGCAAAACGTTCCGATGTACACGTCCTCCGCATACGCGGGACTGGTCAACATCGCAATTTTGCCGGCCACTACCAGCCCGGCATCCGTCTCACGTACGAGGCGGAGCCCGGCGCGCTCCCGCGGGTCGGGCCGCATGCGATAGCCAATCGTGCCGGTGCCGGCGGCAAAGGTGAGGAAGCGCTCCGTGGAGGCAATCAGGTCGCGATACCTCCTGGCGTTGGCGACCTGCTCCTCGGATATCCCGAGCTGCTCGACCGCGTAGCGGATGCCAAGCGAGATCAGGTTGCCGTAGGTCGGCGTGTGGGTGATGTTGCCGGCGCTCGGGAACAGCATCGCGTAGAAGTAGCGACCCATCGCGGCGAGGTCTGACGGCGCGGTAGGCACGATGCCGCCCCACGGCCGGCCTTCAGGATCGAACACCAGGGGTGCCCAGGCCGGGTCCTTCTGGCGGTCGTACCAGGCGACGTACTCGTCGACCATTGGCCGCGTCGCGGGATGCGTGGTGACATCCTCGACCTGCCCTTCGCCGACCACCCAGACGTCACGCCCATCGCGCAGCGCCGCGCGGTACTCGCTGCCGGTCCTCACCCGCACTCTATGCTAGTGGATGCTACCGACCAGACCAAGACCATGCCTCTGCCCTTGCTGCTCCAACCAATCACGCTGCGCGATCTGCGGCTGCGGAATCGAATCGTCGTCTCACCCATGTGCCAGTATTCGTGCGAACGTCGCGATGGACTGGCGACCGACTGGCACCTGGTCCACCTGGGCAGTCGCGCCGTCGGCGGCGCCGGCCTGATCGTGGCCGAGGCCTCGGCGGTCACGCCGGAGGGACGCATCTCGCCCGAGGACCTGGGTTTCTGGTCAGACGCGCACGCCGACGCGCTGCAGCGCACCGTCGAGTTCGTGCACGCGCAGGGCGCCGCGATGGGCATCCAACTGGCGCACGCCGGGCCGAAGGCGAGCAGCGCGAGCACCTGGCTGGGTGGCGGCGCCGTCGCCGACGACGACGGTGGCTGGACGCCGCTGGGTCCGACTGACGAGCCCGCCTCGGCACACCATCGCCGTCCGCGAGCG
>JAFAWJ010001136.1 GCA_019242065.1 Chloroflexota bacterium | reverse complement strand
GACGTTGACGATCGTCGTGTCGAGGATGTCCATGAACAGCCCGAACACGAAGGTGCTCGCGACGAGGTACTTGTAGTCAATTCCGGCGAAAGGCGAAGCCAGCGAGCGGCGCATCGGGTTTGCCCCTACACCATACACGGCGCATTGCTTCGCAAGGCTCGCTCCCCTTCGGGTCTGCCCCAGGTCTCCCCCTCTTCATCTCAAAGAGAAACACCCCCCTCTCCCTCGAGGGAGAGGGGGGTGGGGGGTGAGGATGCCCAAGCGCGTCAGCGTCAGCCTTCAGGCTGAATCACCCCCGCAAGCTCAAGGATCCGCGCTGGCGGCAGGTACTGCTCGGTGATCCGCACCCCTGACTGCGCCAGGGCATCCTCGATCGCCGCGTTGACCGCCGGCGGCGCGGCAATCGCCCCGCCCTCGCCCACGCCGCGAAACGGGATCTCGTCCCCGTTCGGAATCTCCAGATGGTCGATCTCGATCGTCGGCACCTCCACCGATGTCGGCAGCAGGTAGTCCATGAACGTGGCCGCCAGGAATTGGCCGTCGTCACTGTAGGTCGAGCGTTCGAGCAGCGCCGCGCCGATGCCCTGGGCAATGCCGCCACGGATCTGCCCATCGACGATGGCCGGGTTGATCAGGTCGCCACAGTCCTCGGCGACGACGTAGCGCTTGACCTCCGCCTGCCCCGTCCCCGGGTCGATCTCGACCACGCACGCGTGCGTCGCGTACGCCCAACCGCCGCCGTCGCCGCCATCGTACGAGGACGTCTCTTCGACGCCCATCTCGTCACCCTTGGGCAGCATGTGCGGCGCCATGTACGCCACCGTGGCCACCCCACCAAGCGGCACCATCTTGTCCGGCGCGCCCATGACGCGAACCATCCCGTCGACCAGCTCCAGGTCGTCGGCACTCACTTCGAGCATGCCCGCGGCAATGCGCAGCACCTTGGCCTTGACCCGCCGCGCGGCGAACCGCGTCGCGCCGGTGGCCACGCTCGAGGCGCGGCTGCCGCCGGTGCCGATCAAGCTGAACGGCGAGGACGCGGTGTCGCCATGCACCACCCGAACCGACTCGAGTGGGACCCCGATCTCGTCGGCCGTGATCTGCGCCAGCGTCGTCTCGTGACTCTGGCCGTGCGGCGCCTGGGCGGTGAACACCGTCACGTGCCCATCGATCTCGAGTCGCACCCGCGCCTGCTCGGGCACTGCGGCTGGCATGCCAACCGAGGGAAAGAAGTTGGCCGGCCCGGGCGCGAACTCCATCAGGTTGACCACGCCGATGCCCAGCCAGCGCCCGTCGGCGCGCGCCTGCTGCTGCTCCTGGCGAAACGCGTCGTAGCCGATGCGCTCCAGCGCGCGATCCATGGTCTGCCGCTGGGTCATCTGAGTGATGTCCGGGCCGGTCACCATGGACGTCGGCAGGTCGCTGGCCTCGAGGAGGTTGCGGCGACGGACTTCAATCGGGTCCAGACCCAGGTCACGCGCAATGATGTCCAGCACCCGTTCACGCACCCACGTCTCGACCGCCCACGGGCCGCGGTACGGCACGTAGCTGGCTTTGTTGCTGAAGACGGTCCGCAAGCGGAAGCCGAGCGCTTTGAGGCGATACGCGCCGGGCAGCATCGTGCGCGCCATCAGGCCAAACGTGTTCGGCGCGTTGGGCGGCGTCGGATACGCGCCCTGGTTCATGACCATGTCGATGCGCAGGCCGAGCAGCGCGCCGTCGTTGGTGACCGCCGCCTCGACATTGACGTCCTCCTCACGCGCCTGGCCAGAGGCCATCAGGTTCTCGCGCCGATCCTCGACCCACTTGACGGGGCGCCCGAGGATCTTGCTGGCAGCCAGCAGCGCGAGGTCCTCGCGGTACACCTGAGCTTTGCTGCCGAAGGCGCCGCCGATGTCCTGGGCATTCACCACCCGCAACTGGTGCACCGGTACGCGCAGCGCGGTCGACAGCAGCAGGCGGAAGACCTGCGGCGCTTGATTGGCGGTGTGATACGTGAGGTTGCCGGTGCCCGGGTCGAAGTCGGCCACGCCACCCCGACCTTCCATGGGCACGTTCGCGAAGCGGTGCTGGTGGAAGGTGTGCGTAATCACCCGGTCAGCCTGGGCAAAGACGCCGTCCACGTCGCCAAAGGTCTGCGGGAATTCGAAGGCGACGTTGTCGCCGAGTTCGTCGAAGATCGGCGGACCGCTCGGATCCAGCGCCTGGGCAATGGTCGAGACCGCCTGCAGCGGCTCGTACTCGACTTCCACCAGGTCACAGCCGTCCTCGGCCAGGTAGCGGCTCTCGGCGACCACAATGGCCACCACGTCGCCCACCAGCCGCACCTTGTCAGCCGTCAAGCCGTAGATCGGCGGCGACTTGTGGCCAGGCATCGGCTGATTGGCCAGCGGATTGGTCACCGCTTCGACGTCCGACGCGGTAAAGACGGCGACCACGCCCGGCAACGCTTTTGCCGCCGACGTGTCGACCTTCACGATGCGGGCGTGCGCATACGGGCTGCGGACGAACGCCGCGTGCAGCATGCCCGGCAGTTTCAGGTCGTCGATGTAGTGCCCGCGCCCGCGCAGGATCCGCTGGTCCTCGACGCGATGCACGCTGGCGCCGATAAAGCGCAGGAACCCACTGCCCTGGGTATGGCCGTTCGGGTGACCGTTGGTGTGGCCGTTGCCTGTGGTCTCGGTCATCGTGGCACGCTCCCCACCGGCGCCATCGCCGCGAGTTTGTCCTGGGCCAGCTCGACGCCGGCGACGATGCTCTGGTAGCCCGTGCAGCGACACAGGTTGCCGCTCAGCGCGGGGCGAATTTCTTCGCGCGGCACGCCACCCGGCGTACTGGTCAACAGCTCGTAGACGGTCATCACGAAGCCGGGCGTACAGAAGCCGCACTGGAACGCATGGCTCTCCATGAACGCTTCCTGAATCGGGTGCATGCTGCCGTCCGCGGCGGCCAATCCTTCGATCGTCAGGACTTCACTGCCATCCGCCTGCACCGCCAGCATCAGACACGAGCGGACCGCCGCACCGTCGACGACCACCGTGCACGAGCCGCACACGCCGTGCTCGCACCCCAGGTGGGTGCCCGTCAGGCCCAGATCGTCGCGCAGGAAGTCGGCCAGCGTCTTGCGGACTTCCACGTCTGCCGAGCGCTTCTGGCCGTTGACTGTCAGTTCGACAGGGATTGTGACTGCGGTCGTGCTCATGCGCGTGCTCCCCTCGTCGCGCGGCCGGCTGCTTCGTGCAGTGCCCGGCGCGCCAGGACGCCGGCGACATGTCGGCGATACGTTGCGGTGGCGTGGACGTCCGACTGTGGATCGATCGCCGGAGCGACTCGCTCCGCGGCGGCGTTGATCGCATCGGCGGATATCGGCGCACCCTTGAGCGCCGCCTCGGCCTCGCGAACGCGGACCGGGCCAGGCGCCGCGCCGGTGAAGGCCAGCCGCGCGTCGGTGCATGTGCCGTTGGCGTCCAGCTGCACGAGGGCAGCCACACCCACTAGCGCATAGTCCCCGTGGCGGCGTGAGACTTCCATGAACGACCAGCCGGCGCCGCTCGGCCAGGCCGGGAGGCGGAACTCGGTGAGCAGCTCGTCGGCTTCGAGCGCGGTGGTCAGGTAGCCGCGGAAGAAATCGTCGGCTTGAATCGTGCGCTGGCCGCGGGCCTGGCTCTCGGCGACCATCTCGCCGTCCAGGGCCAGCGCAATGGCCGGCAGCTCCGAGGCGGGGTCGGCGTGGGCCAGGTTGCCGCACACCGTGCCCCGATTGCGGATCTGGTGATGGCCGATGTGCGGCAGTGCCTCGGCCATCAGTGGGCACTGCTCGCGGACCGCCGACGAGCCCTCGGCCGCCCGCTGGCGGACCAGTGCCCCGAAGCTCAGGCCGCCGCTGGCGGGTGCGGCGATCTGGCTGAGCGGGCCGTTCAGTCGGTTGATGTCGACCAGGTGCGCCGGGCGCGCCAGTCGCAGATTCAGCAGCGCGACCAGGCTCTGGCCGCCGGCCAGCACCTTGGCCTCGTCGCCCAGGCTGCCAAGCAGCTCGAGGGCCTCTGCCTTCGAGCGGGGCCGGTGATATTCAAACGGAGCTGGTTTCAAACACGATCTCCCTCTCCCCCACAGTGTCGCCGCCCACCGCCCGCCGCGCTAGCCGTCGCTTGTCTGAGGGCACCACCTCCGGTACATTACGCGTCGGGGTGTTGGCAGCCATCGATCTCGCGATCCGCGTTCCGGGCCGCGCGGCGCAATTCATCGGTTGGTTTGCCCTCGGCGTCCTGGCTTTCGGCTGCGAGCTCGTCGTCCTGACAATCCTCCACCAGTGGCTGAAAATGCCCCTCTGGATTGCCTCAGCGCTGGCCGCCGAGGCCGTCATCCTCGGCCGCTTCCTCAGCACCGACCGCTTCGTCTTCGGCTACCGGACCCCGTCCCTCGGCCGCTGCTGGCGCTTCCACGTCTCAGCCCTCGGCTCGTTCACCGTCAGCTGGATCGTGCTCAACAGCGCCGCGGCCATGCTCGGCGTCGAGTACGTCCTGGCCGCATTCCTGGGCAGTGTGGCCGCCTTCGTGTGGAGCGGCCTGACCAACTTCCTGTGGGTCTGGCGTCCCATCACCACCGAAAACGTCGCCGAAGTTCCCGCTACAGAGCGGGCTTGAACTCCTGAGCAAACACTTCGAGCTGCTCGGCTTCGTCGAAGAGCGGCGTCAGTAGCACCAGCTCGGCCCCCGCGTCGACGACCTTGTGGAGCCCGTCGAGGCACTCGGCGACCGAGCCCCACACCGCGATCCGCTCGTGCGCCGGCCCTGAGCCGCCCCCCGAGTAGCCGCCGAGCCGCTCGGCCAGCCGCTGCCCGGCCCGCTCACGGTTGTCGTCGACGGCAATATAGACCCGTTTCGCGAACGGGAACGTCGCCGGATCGCGACCCGCCGCCTCCAGCAACTGCCGCAGGGTCACCACCTCAGACGCAAACTGTTCGGTCGAGGTGCCGCCCGCGCCAATGAAGCCGTCGGCGTACCTGACCGTGCGCTTGAGCGCATTCGGGTGATGGACCCCAAACCAGATTGGCGGACGCGGCTGCTGCACGGGCTTGGGCTCCATCGCCACGTCGTGCAGCTGCCAGTACTTGCCGTCGAAGGTGACGCGGTCCTCGGTCCACAGCGCCTTGAGGATGTGCTGGCCCTCGATGAAGCGTCCGAGCCGCGAGCCGGACTCAATGCCAAAGGCCGCGTCGGTGGGTCCGGCCATACCCAGCCCCAGCGCGACGGTGAGCCGACCGGCGCTGAGCTGATCCAGCGTCACCAGCGCTTTGGCCAACGGCACTGGCGAGCGGAGCGGCAGCAGCAGCACCGCCGCGCCAAGCCGCACGCGCGTGGTGCACGCCGCCGCGAAGGTCAGCAGCTCGATCGAATCGAGCTGACGCTGCCGACCGATGATGGATTCCTGCACCCACAGGCTGTCGAATCCAAGCGCCTCGGCGCGCTGCACGAACGTTCGAATGCCGTCGGGCGCGATCGGCCCCCGTGGAAACGTTTGCGGAATCGAGA